>JAVYRZ010000004.1 GCA_038729465.1 Thermoplasmata archaeon | reverse complement strand
GAGATGAATGATACGAAAAAGTATCCCATACCACCTCTCTGTATGCATATAAGCCTTATCGTTTTCAAGTTCGTTCTTTCATGGCGTCAAATGCCTGTTCCATCTCTCCTCTATTGTTGTACATCTCATACACAATCTTTGGATCAGCATCCATGTTAGAAAGTATTGAAAACTTCCCCAACACGGATCTCTCTTCTTCTAAATCGATCTGTTTAAGATCACCATTTTCTATCTTTTTTATGATATTAGTCTCTTCTCTGCAATCATTGAAGTGTCCTCGTATATATACAGATATTTCCCGTTTATTTCATTCTTTACAGAATTTATACCACAGTCACGGTATATGAATGATCTGTTAAGTTTCATGGAATAGTCGATAATCTTGAAGTTTCTCTTTATTGCAACAATCATGTATATGCCCTTTCTCTCAGGCATATCATATGATGCCAGACCACGATCAGATATGATTATGCATTTTCTTATATCATACTCCCTGGAGATGTGCTTAAAGGCCTTATAATCCCTGACAGATCCAGGCTATACTTACAAACCGTTTTGGATCTTTTGTCACAAAGTAGATAAATGCACAGGCTTACGGTATTACCAGCATTTCATTGATTATTGCTGCTTTAGTTTGGATGATCTTACTTTTGTAGCTGCATATTTGCTTGCAGTAAAGAGAAATTAATTTTTTTATTTTTGTCAAAATTCACGGTTTGACTTGAATATTTTTAAATCTGCATTGTCAGAAAAAAGAGCTCTTAAAGTTAACTTTATATGTATTTATTGTTTTATGTTTTCATAATGGTAAATATCAGTACAAAAATAGCAAATATATACTTTTCAAACCCGGTGATTTTAGCATCTGGCATACTTGATGAAACTGGGGAGTCTATGTTAAGAGCTATCAAAAATGGAGCTGGAGGAATAGTGACAAAGTCTTTAGGATTAGACAAGAGGGATGGATATGATACTCCTAATATAGTAGAGATGAGCCAGGGATTATTAAATGCCATGGGGCTTCCTAACCCTGGAATTGATAATTTCAAGAATGAGATAGAGATTGCTAAATCTGGAAATGCACCAGTTATTGGCAGCATTTTTGGTACAGTGGAAGAGTTTTCAAAAGTAGCTAAAAAGATGGAATCCTATGGTGTTGATGCACTCGAGCTAAATGTTTCATGCCCCCATGCCAAAAAATACGGTTCTGAAATTGGAACAGATCCCAATCTCGTTGAAGAAGTATTACGTGACGTTAAAAAAGCAGTTAATATACCAGTATTTGTAAAGCTCACTCCGAATGTAAAAGATATAGTAGAGATCGCTAAAAGTGCTGATAAGGCAGATGGTTTGGTGCTCATAAACACTGTAAAGGGCATAGCCATTGATATTTATGCAAAAAAGCCGGTACTTTCTTATAAAATCGGGGGATATTCTGGTCCAGGAATAAAACCGATTGGCGTGCGCGCAGTCTATGATGTTGCGTCAGCTATGAAAATACCAATTATGGGTGTAGGCGGAATAATGAATGGAAAAGATGCAATAGAGTATCTATTGGCTGGTGCTTCTGCAGTTCAAATAGGCACTGCTCTATACTATTATGGTTATGATGTCTTCAGGATGATCAATAATGAGATAATAGAATATTTAAAATCTGAAAAATATGATAAAATTGACGAAATCATAGGACTGGCACTGAGGTAATAAAGATGTATGCGGTTACAAAAATAGAAGAAACAAAAAATGAAACTTTTAACATAAAGACGATTCGTTTCAAACTTGAAAATACAGTTTATCCAGGACAGTTTTTGATGGTATGGATACCTAGCATAAGGGAGATGCCTATGAGTCTTTCCTATGTCGGCGATTTGAAAGGCATAACTTTTAAAGTAGTTGGCAAAGGCACAGAAGCGTTATCAAAACTTACTGAAGGATCCAAGATATGGGTAAGAGGCCCTTACGGCAGAGGCTACAAAAAAGAGGATGGATACGCTTTGGCAATTGCTGGAGGTACAGGAATATCATCACTTGCACCTTTTCTGGAGACGGTTGAAAATTTTGATCTTTTGATAGGAGCCAAGTCTAAAAAAGATCTTTATTTTATTGAGAGGTTAAAAGGATTCGCACAAAACATCTACATTACTACAGAAGATGGTTCTGCTGGAGAAAAAGGGCTTTTGACAGATCTCTTACCGCGCTTACTAAAAAATAGCAAATACAGCAGAATTTATACATGTGGCCCGGAAATGATGGTGCGGGCGATCTTGAATTTGACAGATCTTAAAATTTCTGCAAGCCTTGAAAGATATATGAAATGTGGGGTTGGAATATGTGATTCCTGTACAATCAATGGTTATAGAGTATGTGTAGACGGGCCGGTATTTGAAGATCAACAGCTAAGAAATATGACAGAACTTGGTGAGTATACAAGAGAAAAGTCAGGGTTAAAGGTAAGATTATGAGCATAATTAATGCTAAAAACATAAACAAGTATTATGGTACATTTCAGGCATTGAAAAATGTGGATATAGAAGTCGATAAAGGCATATTTTGCATTATTGGTCCTAACGGGGCTGGAAAAAGTACGCTCATAAAAGTGCTTACAGGTCAGACTAAAGCTACGGGTACTGTTTCAGTAATGGGAATTGATCCGATCAAAGATCCTGTCAAGGTCAGAGAGAAAATTGGAATTGTGCCAGAAAGAGAGAGCGTTCCATCTTACTTAACGGTGATTGAGTATCTTGAGTTTGTGAGCAAGCTCAGAAAAAATCAAAACAATGGGCGAATAAGGGACTTAATACAGCAATTTGACCTGGAATCTCATGAAAATAATTTGTGCAGAGAGCTGTCACGTGGTATTACGCAGAGAGTAATGATAGCATCTGCGCTTATTCATGAACCAGAATTACTGTTTCTGGATGAGCCAATGATGGGCCTGGATCCTATTCAGCAGCGAAAATTCATAGAATTCTTAAATAGTTATAAAGAGAACAGGACTATATTTATAGCAACGCATATATTAGAAATTGCATCTAAAATTTGCGATCGTGTAGCAATTATTTACAATGGAGAAATAAAGAAAATTAGCAAAAATAATGGTGATCTGGAAACCTTATTTTTAGAGGTAATAAACAAATGATCCAGTATTTTCTGAAAGAAGAGTTCCGCAGGTTTTCATACACTATGAAAAAAAGTGCTATTTTTCTGACTACGATCTATTTTTTTGCTGCTGGTTTTATGGTGATTCTATTTAAAGATTTCATAATAAAATTAATTGGTTACAATTTTTTGTTTCAGGCATCTTTAATTTCTGTATTTTTGTTTGGTGTAGGAGTAGGGTCTTTCGGATTCATTGGCAATCAGTACTGGCAGATCAGAAACAAAGAATTTTATCTGGTAAGCACGCCAGAAACTCTACCTATTAGCTATAAATCTACATTTTTATTAAGCTATATTCGAGATTTCATTTACTATTCTTTCTTTAATTTTATCCCTTTGATTTTAGGGTTGTTTGCAGGATCAATATTCATAAAAACATCACTTTTTACATTATCTTCTATTTCCTTGTTTTTGTTTCTCTCTTTTTTAGAGGGGATGGCACTCTCGTTCTTACTTTCGATACTATTTTCAAAAAATAGGAAAGTTTTCTATGTTGTAAGCATTGTTATCACGATCTTGGTACTTGTGTCTTTGCGCTATAATGTTTTATTATCATTGCTTGTACCAGCTTATTTTTACAGTTATAATATGAGTGTTTCGCTTATATTTACAATCATCTATATATTGATATTTACTTTTAGTGGATATAGCATCACGCCTCGAGAATTCGAGATGAAGATGCACAGGTACAGACATGCTTTTGAAAGGTTTCAGTTTAAAATATTCAGGAAATATGCGGTATTAATGAGCAAAGAATTTATAGACATGCTTCGCGGAGACCTTTTTTTAAAGTTACTGTTCTCATATTATCTGCCAGTGCTTTTCATATCCTTGTTGATCACATTTTTGAATCTGTACATTATACACTTTGTTGGATTTTCAGCACTTTTTTTTGCCGTGACAATTTCTCTTTTTTCAGTTGTAATTTATTCATGGCTGGTGTCTCTTGACGATACTACCTACTATAATTACCTACCTGTTACCCAGGATAAATTGATCAATACGCACATAATATCATACATAATCCTGAGCTCAATAGTGTCTGTGCCCGTAATACTTTTCATTACACTTTATTTCAATGAACTGGCTCTTTTGATAGTAGTGCTGCTGATATTCTTTATAAATTCATTTTATCTGCTGACTGTAACAATATATTTTACAGGATTGAAAACCGGATCATTATTGTTCGATCCGTCAGTATTCGGTAAGTTTATGACATTCTCTATAACAGGGTCCATAATACTGGCAATACTTGGAAACATGAGCCTGATAAACATAAAATTCTTATTTTATTTACTTATTATACTGGCTGTACTGCTTATTTTATCATACGTATTTTACAATAAAAGCATAAAAAAATGGAGTGTTTTAGAATTTTAACCGTATTTTTCAAGCATCTTTTTTGGATTCATGTAATTGAAATACCAGTCATAAAGCCAATCATATTTTCCTTTAATAGTGCTCCAGTAAATGCTGCCAGAAAATTTTTTCATGTAATAGTATGATCTTTTAGGAACTATTTTTGCGGTCTCGGTGGTATAGTTTCCAATCACAAACGTTGCCTTTCTATCACCCACCTCGAACGGACAGTTTGTCCTCCCATCATACTTTGCATCAATTCCACTTAATCTTTTTGCCAGTACCTTAGCCTCCAGATGCGTGGTTGCTCCAGATTTTGCAGAGGGTATTGAAGCCACATCGCCAATGGCAAAAGCATCTTCAAATCCCTTAATATTTAATTTCTGCTTGTCTGTTGATATATATCCATCCTCAGTTACCAGATTTTCAGGCATTGCGTCCGTGCCGGTGAAAGGAGGGACAATCAGAGGTAAATCAAAATTAAGCGAGTCTCCTTCTAAAGAATTAAGTATTCTCTTTTCCATGTCTACTGTATCAAGATCAAATGGAGCAAGCAATTCGATGCCTTTTTCATGAAGGATAGGCTGTATCACGTCGTCCATGGGCTTTGCTGGATAGGCACCTGTGAAAGGAGAGAAAAAAAAGATCTTGGTTTTGTCCCTGATCTTTCTTTTTCGAAGATACTCTTCAATTAAAAATACAGCCTCCAGAGCGATCGGCGGGAACTTGTATATTGGGTATGATACTCCAACTACCAGTTTTCCTCCATTAAAACTATTCAGATTCTGCCAGAATTTCAGAGCTTGTTGTTCACTTGTGAATATATCTCCATATTTTTGTGACAGCGTGTCTAATCCAGTAACTTTTTCAGGGCTGGGCTTAGATCCTGAAGCTACTATTAATTTATCGTACTGATACTGCGCATTTTTGCTGTAAACGATTCTGTTGGCAAGATCGATTTTTATGATTTTCTCATTTTTATAGGTTGCGTTTTTTGGTAATAAATCTGAAATTGCCCTTGTGTTCTCTTTCTTTCCATATATTCCTGCATACATCCAGGACGGTTGATGGACATGTTTTGTGGATTCATCAAAGATCAATAGCTCATCTTTTAGATAATTTGCCATCAAAACACCGCCAACTCCTGCACCGACAACTATTATCTTAGCCATTTTCATAATCTCCTAAAGTTCTATCGCATAGCCAAAAAGATCCATCAGTCCCTTCATCTGTATGTCTTTGTTTACTTTGTGGTAATTAATGACAAAAGGATACTGTGCTTTATCTATTGCACAAGGAGATATCATATAATGAGCGCCGGTTTTCCATGCGTAATATACAGATGGCCAGCCAGCCCATGCACGAAAATCGTTCCAGTCTCGTTCATCAGCAAGTAGCCCTGCACCTGCACCACAACACAATGTTTCCGCTTTGTTGTATTTTGATTCTACAGTCTCTCTCACTACCGCTTTTAAAATATCTCGGGGCTCATTTACGAGATTACCGCCTCGAGCGTAGTTGCAAGGATCATGGTAATTGTAAAGATCATCGTTCTTGTTCTTGTCCAGCTTTATCTGACCTCTAGAAATGGCTTTTGCTACAAGCTGGTGTATATGATATGTTTGTATGCCATGCTTTGCAAGCTCGAATCTTGTATAGCTGTTTCCAGCTCTCCAGCCATGTCCACATTCGCCCCAGACCACCGCTTTCACGTTTTTAGCTACTGCCTCTTTCACTATTATGTCTGCCATCTCTCTCAGATACCGTTCTGATGAAAACAATCCAAAATTCGCGATCTCTGTTATTTTTGATGATATTGTATAATCTATTTTCTGGTTGTACAAGAATTTTATATATCCTTCCCCTGTATCAAGGTTTACAGTAACATCTGTTGAGGATGGTAAGAACAATATCTCCGCTTTCGGCTTATCGAGCATTATTGGAATATCCTTGCCAGTATTCTCTTTAAGTTCATCTTCCATAAAATGAACCGCGTTCGTTATCGCTTTCGTATTTAAACCCATGTTATTACCCACACGATACATCTGTGCAAGGGTATTTACCACATATTCTGGCTGAATTCCCATACCTGTCAATATGTCTCTTACGGTTCTCGTGATCTCAGATTGATCTATACCCTGCGGACAAAATGTACTACATCTTCTGCATTCTGTGCATTGATAGTAGTAGGTATATATTTTTTTAAGATCAACCTCAAGTTCTGGTCTCACTCGATCTAATTTCTTATATAATTTCCTTATAATTTCAGCTCTGCCTACTGGCGAATTGTTTTTATCTCCTGTGGCAATGAACATTGGACATTTATCAATGCATACACCGCAATGAGTACAGCTTTCCATAAAACCAACAAATGCCTTGCTGTTCTTTTTAAAGTTTTTAAGCTCATTTATAAAGTATGTTTCATCTCCCTGTTTTTTTGAAAATATCTTTGAAAGTTCTTCATCGTTTGCATACCTTTCTCTGTAATTGCCCGTTGTTTCAAGCTTATCTTGCTTGCTTAACCACTCTTCAGCTTTGCCACTAGGACTTTCTAGCATTATTGCTCTCTGTTTATAAATCTCAAAGTTTTTTTTCATTTGCCTCACCAGGATGGAATATTGTATAAAGTGTAGGGTTTGTGAAGAATGAGTACATGTGCATGAATTTACCAAGTGGGTAATATATCAGTATCGTACACGCTAACAGGAAATGAATTATAAATATTGGAACCATTGGCATTGGCGCAAATGAACCAGTAAACAAGCCTGCTATAAACGGTCCAACTTTATCATATGCAAAAGTGTCTGAAACTAAGAATCTCATTATAACACCGGAAAATCCAAAGGCGACTATCAGCAATAATGCAAAATAGTCTCCAGCAGTACTCAGATCTCGTAAGTATGGATTTGATAAGCGCCTGTAAAATAGATACAACCCCGTTATAATTAATAGTATGCCGAAAAAGTTGCCGGCATAAAATGCAAGGGTTTCTATCTCACTGGCAGGAATGCCTAATGCCACTATATATTTTTCAACAAACATATCAAAATGAGCGGCAATAATAATCCAAAGGCTCCAGTGAAATAGGGCTGCTACATATCTTGTTTTTCGATCATATTTTATGCTTGAAAAGAGAAATATTCTGCCAAGTATATTTTTTAATGCACTCCATGCAGTGTTTTGCCCGGGGTAGGTAAACAAATAGGGAAGCCCAAGATATGAACCATCTTTACCTTTCTTGGTAAATATCCATTTTACTAAGACATAAATGCTGCCTATGATAAATATTACAAAAGAAAAATAGAAAAGATAAATAAAAAAATAATCATAGCTATTCAAGACACTCACCTGGATCTACTGCCTGTTTGCACCATCTCTTAACGTGGTAAGTGCTCTCAGATCCAGGTCTTCCATGCTCTGTTCAAAGTACGGGATCTTTGTCTTTTCAAAGAATTTGTTCCATCCTATCCTATGTACCCAAGTAATGATGCGTTCTCCTTTTTTAGCATCATTTTTCCATGTATCTATTATGCGTCTTACTATTTTTACAGTTAGCTCATATCTTGGAGGATCATTAGGTAAGTATGGTACTACTATTCTTCCAAAATTTGTGCCACCGTTAGTTGAAGAGGCTTTACCCCCTATAACGATTGCATGACCATCAGTTTTCTCAGGAGTCTTGAATATTATCCCACCACAAGCACCTACACACAAACCACAGCCTATGCACAAGGATTCTCGAATCTCTATGGTCTTCTCTCCAGAAGGATTAGTCTTGAGCGCAATAGCTCCTACTGGGCAAATCATAGTAACCCCCAGTAAATCGCATGCTTTTACAGCATCTGTAATTATAGGAATCTCAGTATGTATCCCTATAATGCTTATGTCTGCAAGGAAAGATCCTCCACAGCTACTAGGACAGCCAGAAGATGAGACAGTAAGCTTAGCTGGTAACTCTTCTTGATTAAAGTATTTATAAATATCATCTGCTATAGATTTGGCTATAGAAGGAGCATCTGTAGCAGCTAAAGCGCAATGAAAATAGCCGGCACAGCTAGTAACATTCCATAACCTATTCCCCCAGCCACCAGTTGGAAAACCTATCTTTGACATTTCCTCTCTTATCTTATATGCATTTTCTTTGTTGTCTGTAAGAAACTCAATATTGAATGCATTTGTGAATCTCATTACTCCTTTAGAATATTTATCGGCTATAGCCGTGAATTTTCTGATAGTCTCAGTGCTATATCTGCAATTGGTGGTAGATGCTACCCTTATTGTATATATTTTATCTCCGGATTTGCTAACATGCTCTATGATTCCAGGTTCTAAAATATTGTGGGTGTGCCATTTACCAACATTTTTAGCAATATAATCTGGTATATAATTTGTATAAGGTCTTGGCGGTCCTTCTATCACTCCCATTTTATTCACCTCCAAATTCTGATTGTAAATCTTTTTTTATCTTTTCACGGTCCTCATCTGTGACACTGTAAAAAACATTGGTTCTTAGATCCTTCACTTGCTTAGGATCTACCTTTTCTTTCAATAACTTTATAAACTTTCTCATGCCAATTCTCGAAATCAGATCTCCTAATCTCTCTTTTTTTGCCGCATTTTCAGTGTAAACTGTAACGATCTTCTCTATGTAATCGAACACTTCATCCTCTGTTTTAACATCCAATAGAGCTTTTGCAGTAAAAGGACCAATCTTACCTCTCAGTTTTCCACCTACGAAAATCTTGTATTTTTTATCTTTTCCAGGTAATATTGCTCCAGGGATCTTTCGAACACATTCCATACATTGTATACAGTCTTCTGCTTTGATTTTTATTTTGTTACCTTCCAACTTTATAGCTTTTGTAGGGCATACTGCAATGAGATCATGCTGCAATTTTGGATCTTTAGACATTGCTTTATTGAGCTCTTCTTCGTTGATATCAGGAGCACCTTCCCATGAACCTATCACTGCAATATCTCCTTTTTGCGAAGCTCTGACACAGTCGTTAGGACAACCGGAAATCTTGAGCTTCATCTTATGTGGAAATGTTGGATACTTTGCATAATCATTAAATTTATCGTAGAAATCATCTCTCATCTTTAACGTATCGAAGTTTGCATATTCACACAGTGCGGGCCCAACACAGCATGTTGTATTTCTAAATGCATCTCCTGTTGAACCTACTTCCATGCCAGATGCTCTGAACTCTGTTGCGAAATCTTTAATTTTTTCTTTTGGAATACCTGGAATCTCAAGATCCGAGCTGGTGGTAAGTGCATGGACCATACTTACACCATATTTATCTGCAAAATCTGCAACGCTGTTTAACATCTTTGTTGTAACAAAGTTTCCAGACGGAATGTAAATACGCACTACATTTGCATTTTCACCAATATCAAGTCTGCTGGTAACTCTCATAAGAATTCCAGTGGGCACGCCGGGTACGGATACATACCCGCCAGTAGTCCATAAATCACGTTTCAAATATAGTGATGCACCATATAATGCCATTGGATATTTTGTTTTTAATGTTTCTTTAACATAACTGGGCCAAGGACCCTCTTCAAGCGATTTTAAAATTTTCTTACCTTCTACAACCTCTTTTGGTTCTTCAACCATATTTACACATCCCCCTTATATTGTTTAATCGTAAATTCTGTTACGACCGAATAGCCATGTTCTTTAGCAAAATCTATAATTTTTTCTTTCTCACTCTCTTCCACATTTACTTTAAATATGGGGATCTCTTCTTCTTTGGCTTCCACTCTCTGACATTTTCCTACAGTAGTCAAACAATTCGGACAAACTTGATCTCTAGTCATCAGATATCTAAGTCTCTTTTCTCGGACTGGACTTTTCAGATCTTCTTCAGAAAATGAATCTATTGTAAATCCACAGACTGGACATGCTACATATATCATATTTATACGCACCCCGTAGGTTTAGGAGCACCAGCTAACCTGCAGGCACCTTTTGCTGGGCCGGTAGGAAATAAAATATACAAAGTTTTAATATCTAAACCAGTGTTCTTTAAAAGCATCTTTATAGGTGGGCAACTATCAAACTGTAAAAAATAGCTCCTTAGATAGTTTATCACTTTTAAATGTTCATCGGTCACCTTTTCGATTCCTTCTTCTTTAGCTACTGCTAAAGCAAAAGCTTCACACCAATCAGCAGGATCCTTTATAAAACCATCTTCATCAATGGCTATTTTTTTCTCGGATCCATCCGGATTTTTCACAATTACATAATTTTCAGCCATTCTCTCACCTCATTTTTACTACTAATAGTAGTAATATAAAACAGTAATAAAAACATTTTGTTTTTTTATGACAATTTTTGTTATTTTATTTTAAAATATATCTTATTTAGTTTAAAAATTAAATTTTTAGATACATAAATAAATTATATTTTCTTATTTTAAAAAAAAGATATATATGTAATCCCTATTTAAGTTATTTTGATACTAATGAACCATATGGAATTGTTAAAAAATTTGAAAGAGTTTGGTATGACAGAGTATGAAGCAAAAGCGTATCAGACTATACTTACGATTAAAGAAGGTACAGCTTGGAGCATTTCTAAGTCTGGAAATATACCTCAATCCAAAATCTACGAAATTATGTCAAATTTAGAGAAAAAAGGATTTATTGAAAAAAGTGCTACCAAACCCCAGATATTTAGAGTAATTTATCCTAGCATCGCCCTAAAAAACTATATAGATCATTATTGTGAAGAGGCTAAAACTAAGCTAAAACATTTAAAAAAGATTGCTAGGGAAATAGAGAAAAGTATCGACGAAAAAGAGATAAAAAATGAAATTTCATTAATATGGACAATAAAAGGAAAGAATAATGTTTACAACAAGGCTACGTCTATGATTGCATCCACTGAAAGAGAATGCCTTATTGCAGGTCACAGGCCATTAGCAGCACTAAATTGCATCAAAACTCTAGGCAAGATTGCAGAAAATAAAGATATAAAGATTAGAGTTCTTGGTAATTTTTCTAAAAATTGTATAGATTTTATGAATAATACCGGAATCGAATACAAGATTGTAGATTCATTTTATGAATATATGCTGATAATTGATGAAAAAAATTTATTGCTAACATTTACACAACCGGACGGAGAGCTATTTGGAATCAACATACTTGCAAAAGAATCAATAATGGCTAATAAAAATCATTTTGAGCTTTTATGGAATGTTAAAACCTAATATCGATAATTTTTATTATATAAAAGACATAATAAGATATTTATAGTTATTTGCATTTACATTTATCATAAAAAATTAACTATAACCAAAATCAAAAATGAAAAAAAACTATTAAATGACGAAAAATATATGGTGAGTATATGAACTCAGAATATATTGATGTAGATACAAAATTTATCGATGAAATAATTAAGCATGGCGGCAAAGATGTAAAAAAATGTATGCAATGCGCAGAATGCTCCGTGGTATGTCCTTTGAGCCCTGATAATAATCCATTTCCAAGGAAAGAGATGATATGGGCACAGTGGGGGCTTAAAGATACTCTTCTCAAAGATCCGGATATCTGGCTATGCCATAATTGTGCTGATTGCTCTAAAGATTGTCCAAGAAATGCTAAACCTGGAAGTGTTTTGAATGCAGTCCGAGAGATAGCAATAGAAGAGAACTCCTGGCCGAGATTCGTTGCAAAGGGGATTAGTGAAAAAAAATATCTGCCTTTCTTTATACTATTTCCAGTTCTCTTTATAGCTCTATTAATCTATGGATTGGGATTGAAGATGCCGGCAGATGGAGCTATTTATTTCTCCAACTTTATACCATATATATACATAGATGTAATAGGTACAACAATTGGAGTGATCGTAGCATTAATTGCTTTGTTCAGTTTATGGAGATTCTGGAGAAGCTTGACTGCCGAGCAAAAAAACAAGATGAGCTTTTTCAGTTCTCTAATCTTGGTACTTAAAGATATCATTGCTCATTCTTGGTTTAAAAAATGTGAAACTAATCATGTAAGGTATTATGCTCATTTATTTACATTTTATGGCTTTATATTTTTACTGGTAGCTACTGCAACGGCTGCATTTGAGATACATTTTCTAGGAGTTCAGCACTCACTGATAGGTGGTCCTGCAAACATTATAGGGAATATAGGTGCAGTGGTAATTTTAACCGGTATAATAATAGTAATATACAATCATGTTTCAAACAAGGTCCCCAAGGAAAACACCTATTTTGACTGGCTCTTTATATTTCTATTATTTTTTACCGCGATCACCGGCGTAACAATGGAAATACTCAGACTTGATGGAAGTGTCTTTGCTTACTGGACTTACCTTGTTCATCTAACACTGATTTTCATGCTTATAGTCTACGCACCATATTCAAAATTTGCACATTTGATTTATAGGAGTATAGCAATGATATACACTAGATCAATCGGCAGAGTTCCTGCTATATAATTTTTTAAACTATTTACAAGATAAAAAAACTAATTTAGATAAATTTAATCAATAATTTATCTAATTTAACTCTTTATAAAAATAAATTACCGAAATTCGATAAATTTATATATATATTTTGAATCTATGTAAAGTAGGAGGAATATATATGAATGATATCGGTCATGGCGGTAAAAGAATAGTCGAAAATGTCTTAAAATCAGACAAGGCTGAAAATAAAGTTCAAGGATTAAGGAAAATACCAATCAGAGAACAGATTGCACATGAATGCATAAACCTCTCTTATGGGTTTTTCACACCTTTACAGGGTTTCATGGGCAATGAGGATCTAGATGGCGTAAGCAAAGAAAACACTTTGACTAACGGTGCGGTGTGGAGCATACCTATTGTCTTTGACTTATCCGATGAAGAGCTAAAAAAATACGATATAAAAGATGGAGAATCAGTAGTATTGTCATATCAAAATGAACCACTGGCAATTTTTGATATAGATGAGATATATAAATATGATAAAAAAGATCTTGCTAAAAATGTTTATGGAACAAGTGATATAAAACATCCAGGCGTGAAAAGAACTTTGGATTACAAAGATAATTTTATTGGCGGTAAAGTGACTCTTGTAAACGAACCCAAATTTAATGAACCATATGCATCGTTCTGGAAAACGCCATTACAACATCGAGAGCTGTTTAAGCAGAAAGGTTGGGAACATATAGTAGCGCATCAGACGAGAAATGTACCACATACAGGACATGAATGGCTAATGAAGCTTGCATGGTTTGCAGCAAATGAAGATCTAACTGTAGATACAATAAAGACTGGCGTGCTTGTAAACTGCATTATAGGAGAGAAGCGAAAAGGAGATTATATTGATGAAGCTATTTTGTTGACACATGAGATACTGAGGACTGCCGGATATTTTAGAGAAGACACTCATGCAGTTACATTTGCACTGTGGGATATGAGATATGCTGGACCCAGAGAAGCGCTATTCCATTCAGCATTAAGAACCAATATTGGTTGTACTCACCATATGTTCGGCAGAGACCATGCAGGAGTTGGAAATTATTATGGCCCTTATGATGCACATTATTTGCTTAAAAAATACAAGGATAAATTAGGAATTAAGGTACTATTTTTGATGGAGAACTGGTATTGCCCAGTGTGTTCAGAAGTAACTTCTTCAGCACTTTGTGCGCATAAAGAGCAGAGCCAAGCTTTCAGCGGCACTATGATTAGAAGTATTTTGATGGATGGAGTAAAACCCACTAAACTTGTATTCAGGCCAGAAGTATTTGACAAAGTTATGGAATGCTCAGAAAAATATGGATACGGTTCGCCTTTTGTAAACGATAATTATCTGGCCAACCGCAAATCGATATTTACTCTTGATCATATAAAAGTTGGAAAGGCTTAAAGAGGTGTTATAAAATGGATGAAATCAACGGAATACCAATATGGATTAATGAAGAGAGATTTGAAAAGTTAAAGGCTGCGGGATTGGCAGATTTAACCAAGGATGTACTTGCAGGGATGAGATCACTGTTGATAAAGTGTACATTGGCCCAGAAAGACAGGTTATTAAAAATGTATCCTAATGCCAAGTTTGATAGTGCCACCACTAAAACTATAGAATTGTTGCCAAAAGAAGCTAAAGACCAGCTATTCAATATATGCGTAAGAAAAAGATCCACGGGACCAGAAGTGGTTGAAGAATTTCTGTGCCAGGGCACACCCATGTGTGAAGTAATAAAAGAGAATGAAATGAAAGAATAAAATCAAATATCTTTTATTTTTTATTTTTACATAAATTTTAAAAAATTTTAATTTAATAGCAAAAATATGTTTTATTAATTTATATTTTTACATATTCTATTATTATATATCAAAAATCGTAAAAAAATTTTAATATAACGAAAACATATAGGTATTTAGTAAAAGAGGTGAATAATATGCCAACTTATGTAAACCCAGATAAATGTGATGGCTGTAAGGCGCTAGCAAGGACTGCTTGTCAGTACATCTGTCCGAATGATTTAATGATCTTGGACAAAGCGAAGATGAAAGCATATAATCAGGAACCTGATATGTGTTGGGAATGCTATTCCTGCGTAAAAACCTGCCCGCAGGATGCCATTGAAGTAAGAGGATATTCTGACTTTGTGCCACTAGGATCTTCCGTGACACCTAAGAGAGGAACTGACTCTATTTTGTGGCTGGTAAAGTTTAGAAACGGAAAAATTTTCAGATTTAAATTCCCGATAAGGACCAATGCTTGGGACTCTATAAATCCTTTTGAAGGCTTTGAAGAACCAACTCTGGAAAAATTAAAGTCGCTCGATTATGCAGGTGGAAGAGATTGCAAAGACCCAGCAAGATATACATTAAAGAAGAAGATGAAATAGGAGGAATTAAATATGGCAGTAGAAATTTATAGAAAAGTAGAAAATTACAAGCCAGAAGATATAAAAACTGAAGTAGTTGAAACTGATGTTTTGATTATAGGCGGTGGTATGTCCGGATGCGGAGCAGCTTATGAGGCAGCATACTGGGCCAAGGCCGCGGGCAAAAAAGTTACACTGGTAGAAAAAGCTGCAATTGAAAGAAGTGGGGCAGTAGCTCATGGGTTATCAGCCATAAACTGTTATTTAGGTCTGTCAGATAGGTCACAGTTTACAAATAACAAACCGATAACGCTTGAAGAATTCGTAAGATACGTTAATCTTGATATGATGGGGGTCTCCAGAGAGGATCTAGTAGCAGATTACGCAAGAAATGTTGATGACAGCGTACATCTTTTTGAAAAATGGGGATTGCCAATCTGGAAAGATGAGAATGGAAAATATATAAGAGAGGGCAGATGGCAGATAATGATCAATGGAGAGTCATACAAGCCAATAGTTGCAGAGGCTGCAAAAAAAGCGCTTGGTGATCAGAACATATATGAAAGGGTATTTTTGAGTCATCTGATAATGGACAAAAACGATCCACAAAAAGTAGCTGGTGCTATTGGATTCAGTGTGAGAGATCCTATATTCTACATATTTAAAGCTAAAACAGTTATATTAGCAACTGGAGGTGCCACTTCGTTATTCAGGCCTAAAAGCACTGCTGAGGGTATGGGAAGGATATGGTATGCAGTGTTTAACACCGGAAGCGGATATGCAATGGCTATAAATGCAGGGGCACATACCACACAGATGGAGCACAGATTTATACCCACAAGGTTTAAGGATGGTTATGGTCCTGTGGGTGCATGGTTCTTGCTGTTCAAGAGCAAGGCAACAAATACATATGATAAAGATTACACTGAAAATGTTGAAGCTATGGCAAAATATAAGCCATACGCTGATGCAACACCAACGCCAACACCACTTAGAAACCATCAGATGATTGAAGAGATGGTAAATGGAAGAGGCCCAATATGGATGAGAACAGAGTGGGCAATCGAGAAGTTAGCTACAGGAGACGCTAAAAAGACTAAGAAATTGCTTGATGAGGCGTGGGAAGATTTCTTGGATATGACAGTAGATCAGGCAATGCTTTGGGCTTCAACGAATACTGAGCCTGACAAAACGCCATCTGAAATCGCTGCAGCAGAGCCTTATTTGATGGGTTCACATTCGGGCTGTGCAGGATTATGGGTCTGCGGTCCTCAGGATCTGATGCCTGATGAATACAAAACATTGTTTCCCTTGCAGTACAATAGAATGACCACGATAAAGGGATTATTTGCCATAGGTGATAACGCAGGTGCTTCTCCACACAAATTCTCAAGCGGTTCTTTTACGGAAGGAAGAATTGCAGGTAAGGAAGCTGTAAGATATGTTGTTGAACAGGGAGATGGTGTAAGTATCGATGAAAATAGCGTCACAGAGCTCAAGAAGAAGATATTCCAGCCTATGGTTACGTATGAACAGTTCAAGAATGCTACTACTGCAGAAGAAATAAACCCAAATTTCCTATTCCCAAAACAGGCACTGTGGAGGTTACAGAAGATCATGGATGAATATGCAGGCGGAACGTCTACATGGTTCAGGATCAATGAAACCTATTTAAACATAGCTTTGAGCAAGATTCAAGTTCTAAAAGAGGATATGAACAAGCTAGCAGCTAGAAATTTGCATGAACTTTTAAGAACTTGGGAAATGTGGCACAGAGTTACTGTTGCAGAGGCACATGTACAGCATCTAAAGTTCAGGAAAGAGACCAGATGGCCTGGATATTACTACCGAACTGACTATCCAGATCTAGACGACAAAAACTGGAAATGCTTCAGTGTTGGAAGAAAAGACCCTGTCAGTGGAAACTGGGAGCTACAGAAAGTGCCGTATGTACAGGTGGCAGATTACACTCTCTAATCTTTTTTTTATTTTAGGGGATGTTAAAGCTTGAATACAGATATTGTAGTAATCGGTGGTGGAATTTCCGGCATAACCTCGGCAGTAGAGGCTGCGGAAACAGGGTATAACGTGATATTACTTGAAAAGAATCCATATTTAGGTGGAAGAGTAGTGCAACTCAACAAATATTTCCCAAAATTATGTCCACCTTATTGTGGTTTTGAAATACTTATTAAAAGGCTTAAAAACCTGAACAATCTTAAATACATTACGAATGCCAATGTAAAAAAAGTAGTAAACGTTAATGATAATTATACAGTAGATATATCTATATTGCCGCGTTTCGTTAATGATTTATGTACTTCATGTGGCAAATGTGTTGAGGTCTGTCCCGTATCTAGAAAAAATGATTTTAATTTTGGAATGGACACCACAAAAGCGATATATATTCCTCATGATCTAGCTTTTCCAGATCTATATGTTATAGATCCCAAATATTGCCTTGGAAAGGAATGTGCTAAATGCGTAAGTGCATGCCAATACAATGCCATAGATCTAGCCATGAAGGAGGAAAAAATACAAATTGATGCAAAATCTGTTATTGTATCTACTGGATGGGATCCTTATGACGCAAAAAAACTGGCACATCTCGGATTTGGGGAATATCAAAATGTTATTACAAATATCATGTTTGAAAGAATTGCATCACCTAATGGTCCTACAAAAGGAAAGATTATCAGGATATCTGATAACAAAGAACCAAAAAATATTGCAATAGTTCAATGTGCAGGCTCTAGAGATGAAAATTACTTGCCATACTGTTCGCAGATATGTTGTCTAGCATCAATGAAGCATGCTTTCTACATAAGGGAACAATATGCTGATGCGAACATAACAATATTCTATATTGATCTCAGGGCGTATGGTTTGTATGAACATTTCTTAGAGAAATTGCAAACTGACAAGAACGTCACATTTACGAAGGGAAAGGTTGCCAAGATTGAAGAAACGCCTAGCAAGAACCTAATTGTCCAGGTTGAAGATACAGCTAGCGGGATTAAAATAAAAAAGGAATTTGATTTGGTTATTTTAGCAACTGGTATGCAACCCAGTACAGTATCCAACAAAATTGATGGCTTAAAATATGATAATTTTGGGTTTGTCATAGAAGACGATATTTTTAATGTAGCTGGTGTAGCTAAAAAACCTGCAGACGTATCATCCAGTAACCAGGATGCAACGGCGGCAGTGCTTGGAGCTATGCAACACTTAAGAAAGGGTGAGTGAAGTGGCTAAAAAAGTTAGTGTATATATTTGCAGTGGCTGTGATATAGGCAAGAACCTGGATATTGAGGCACTTAAAAATATCGCTGAAAAAGAGTATAAAGTTCCAGTAAAAGTATATGATACTCTCTGTTCTGATTCCAAGCATATCAGAGATGATATAGATAATGGAATTAATACTGTTGTTATTGCAGCATGCTCTATGCGTGAAAAGCAGGATATTTTTAATTTTGGCAAGGATGTAATTACTGAGCGTGTAAATTTAAGAGAGGGAGTGGTATGGTCTCATGAAAAAAATGAGAATACACAGATGATGGCGGAGGATTATCTGAGAATGGGCATAGTGTCAGCCATAAAAAAAGATTTACCGGTGCCTGATATAGAAAATATTTCACGGGAGATACTGGTGGTTGGTGGAGGAATCACGGGCATTACTGCAGCATTGGAAATTGCTAAAGCAAACTATAAAGTTTACTTGATTGAAAAAGATATAAAGCTAGGTGGGAAAATCAGGGAATACAAAGAGATCCTGCCTGGTAAATTTCCATATAAGGAGCCTGTAGATGCTGCAAAATATATAGGCGAGAAAATAGGTAAATTAGAAAATGATCACAGAATAAAAGTATATACTTCAAGCGAAATAGACTCAATATCTGGTCAGCCTGGAATGTTTGATGTAACATTTAAGAATAATGGAGTAGTGGAAAATATCAGAGCCGGTGCAATAGTTTTAGCTACCGGATGGAAACCTTACGATGCCAGCAAGATTGATAAATATCAATATGGAAAGCAACCAGATATCATAACAAATCTAGAGCTTGAAAAAATGTTGAAAGATAATAACATCAAAACAGCCAGTAATAAAGATCCTAAAAACTTTGCATTTATATTGTGTGCAGGGCAGAGGGAAAAAGAGAATATACCTTACTGCTCTACTGTATGCTGTTTAAGCTCATTAAAAGAGGCACTGGAAATAAGAAAGAGTATAAAAGATTCAAAGGTGTACATTTTCTATAAGGATATTAGAACTCTCGGGATATATGAGGAATTTTATAAAAAAGTGCAGGAAGATGAAGGAATCTATTTAACCAAGGGTACTGTCGAAGAAATAGGCCGTGAAAACAGCAATTCAGAATTTTCAATATACGTAAAAGATACGCTTTTGGGCAAAGATATACGTGTAAAAGTAGACATTATAACGCTGGCTACAGGCATGCTATCCTCGTTATATGGTCTTTACACTGTAAAGGAAGAGTATCCTGATGCCGGTGCTCCAATTTATTCGCATATTCAATCAGTGCCAGTTGAGTCTGTAGAAGCTCTTAAGAGCGGTAAGCATATACTTAATCTACAGTATAGACAGGGCCCTGAATTGCCAACATTGAGAGACGGTTTTCCAGACTCTCATTATATATGCTTTCCATATGAAAGTAGAAGAACCGGCATATATGCTGCCGGTACTGTTCGATCTCCTATGACAGTCCTTAACTGCGAACTTGATGCAAAAGGCGCGGCTTTAAAGGCTATTCAGGCAGTAGAGGAAATATCTAGAGGTGAGATAACAGGCCAAACTAGAGTAGGAGATCTAGATCACCTTACAATTTCTATGCAAAGATGCACACAGTGCAGGAGATGTACTGAAGAGTGTCCATTTGGAGCTCTGAATGAAGATGACAAAACCTACCCACTCTATAATCCACTCCGGTGTAGGGCTTGCGGCGCCTGTCTAGGCGCCTGCCCTGCACAGGCAATCTCTTTTAAACAGTATTCAGTGGATGTGGTTTCAAGTACTATAAAATCTATAGTAGTTCCCGAAGAGGAGGATAAACCTAGAATATTGGTATTTGCCTGCGAGAATGATGCTTACCCCGCACTGGACATGGCGTCTAAGAACCGCATAAGTTACAGTGAATTTGTGAGAATAATACCGGTTAGATGTCTGGGGTCAGTAAATACCATTTTCATAGCTGACGCACTTTCCAAGGGAATCGATGGAATACTTTTAATGGGTTGCAAGTTTGGAGAAGATTATCAGTGCCACTTTATTAGAGGATCTGAACTGGCAAGCAAGAGAATTGAAAACATGCAAGAAACGTTTCAGAGACTTGCATTAGAGTCAGAAAGACTAAAACTAGAGCAGGTGGAAATATCAGACTGGAATAAGGTAGACAAGATCATAAATAATTTTGTAGAGTATATAAAATCGATCGGACCAAACCCATATAAAGGGCTATAAAAATTTTTTACTTATTTATATTTAAAATAATTTGAGATAAGCTCTAAAAATATTCGTATCTGAAATTAAATTCCTTGGCATTTTTGTTGGACTTACATTTTAATCAATGTAGGTAATATAATAGAAACTATGAGGAATATAAATACTACTGTGGATATCAATGTGAATAGTTTATCCTTTTCTTTTACGTAGATTCCAGTCTGAAGTAACACTCTGATAAAAGGACTTGCTATTAAAAACAAAATACCTAGCTGTATTATTGCGAAGGATTTTTCCTGTAATATTCCTGAAAAAACACTCAGAACAGATACAGGAAAAACATTTGTACCTTTTATCTGCCCCAGTAATAGGCAGATATTTGAGGAACCATATCCAGTACTGCAAAGTGTTATTAGTATTACTATTCCAGCAGTGATTACCATCGCAGACACTATAACGCTCCATTTCAAAAAAGAGCTCAAAACTTTTGCCTCAATTCTTTCCTCTTCTTTTATATTCACGTTCATTTTCATATACCTCCTATACCTTTTATTATCATGTCTACACCCATCGCAAACAAAATCGCCAAAAATATCACTCTTACAGTATTACTATTTATTTTCAACAAAATCCTGGCACCACCCACTGCTCCTATAAGAACTCCTATGGCCACAGGTGCGGCAATAAATGGATCTACATCTCCTCTCAAGAAATATATGCCTGCACTAGCCGCAGCAGTTATCCCTATCATAAAATTAGAGGTCGTGGTGGATACCTTGATAGGCAATTTCATGATCATATCTAGGCCAAGGACATTAAATGCTCCAGATCCTATACCCAGAAGTCCTGAAGCGATACCGGCAAAAAACATTACCAAGGATCCCTCTTTTACACGTTGAACTTTATATTTAATCTCTCTTTTTAACCTGGCATCATAATATTTAGAATGAAGTTTTAACTTATCTGCAAGTTTATCATCAACTACTACTGGATCCAAATTCTCTTTCTCTTTAATCTTTTTATACATTGCAAATATGGAAATAAACATAACTAAGCCAAACACCAAAAATAAATATTTTGGCTGAGTAAATCCTTCGATTACTGCGCCGATAATAGCCCCAGGGACAGTAAAAAGAACTAAAAAGGTGCCTATTCTTATATTTGATACTTTTTCTTTGACATAGGCGTATGCAGAACCGCTAGAAGTAGCTATCACCGCAATGATAGACGCTCCTATGGCATAATCAACATTAACATTTAGAAGTGCCGTTAAAAATGGTACAATTAATATTCCACCCCCTAAACCTGCCATAGCACCTAACATCCCTGCACAAACAGAAGTGATTAGTATCAATAAAAAATAGATCAACCCTATGCTGTACATAAATAAGATAATTGCAATTATCTATTTATAATTTTTTAAAATAGTAAAAAAATAATCGTTTTTAGATTTTTTATTAAATAATAAATTTTTAATTTAATATATTCATCATAAAAATTTTATTTTTGAAAATATTTAAATCATATATATCATACATTTCATTAATGTGTTTTTCATCTTTTATTTTTATGCTGTCCACTTTAAGTTAATATAAAAAGTAGAAAAAGATATTAAGGTCGCAATAATAATGAAATTTTGTATTAATAACATTATTTCATTCGATTGGTCTTTATAGATTTATGATCTACATAATGTTTATATATGATCAATCAGTATTGTTTTTTATGGACGACTATGAGGTTATAGAGCACGGCAAAAAGAAGGATAGTTATACTGAAAGATACACGATTGTAGCAATAAATTATAAAACACCATCTTATGCTAAAATAATATCCAGAGTAGATATTAAAAGAGGTACTATCATACAGATAGATGAGAAAGAGCATGTATTTTTAAATGGAGAAGAAATAGGGACAGTCATCGATTTTAAAACTGGAGACCAGATTAAAGTTGATACTGAGCACGATATAAAATATACTGGCGGCTATTCTATAGATGGTAAAACAGTTTTTCTGGACGAGCATTTTCCTAAGATCATTGAGGTGGATGGTAAGAAAGTAGACACGCGCATATCGATAGACAGACATCATGAGATTCCTGAAAAATGGTTATCTGATGACGCTTATGAATATCCATATGCTCATGAGATTGCGACTAAAATTGAGAAGGAGTATGTTGAATCACTTGGCGTGAAATGGGATGATTATTGCAGAGAAATTGACCGGCACTTAAGAGATGTGTATAAAAGAAAATTAAAAAATAGTCCCGAATCACTGGATCTTGCACCTTACTTATACTCTAGGGATAAAGAGGCATTAAAGGAGATAAGAGATAGCAAAGGAGATAAATAACATAAAAAATCTCAATATAAAGAATAAATAAAAATGGGTGGAACATGTCGGAAATAATAGTTTGTAGAGTTTATAGTTGCCAGAGAGACGGATATAGGATCCTGGTAGACAGGCTATGGCCAAGAGGAGTCAAAAAAGAGAATGTTAAATTAGATCTTTGGGCTAGAGGATTTGCGCCATCTGATTCTCTGAGAAAATGGTTTAACCATGATCCTGGAAAATGGGCTGAATTTTTGAGTAAATATGAGATTGAGCTTTTACACAATCCAGCATTTTCAGAATTTTTAAACAAGATTCTATCAAAAAAAGAGGATATCATTTTCTTATTTGGATCTAAAGAATTAACTTATAACAATGCAAATGCTCTAAAACAAATAATAGAAAAAATTGCGCGGTCAAAATCAGCATAGTTTTGATTTTTGCTATACTAACTTTTTAAATGTTGTAATATATATTTTATTAGAGTGAAACTCTGATTTCAAGCAAGCAAAATAAAATAAAAAACATAATCTTTAAAAAACCAACCTAGGTAATAATTTTATTCATTGAATAGAGTGCAATATTAGAAAAGTATTAAATATAAAATAACAATTAATGACCTGATGGCGGATAATATCATTACTTGGAAAATAATGTTTTTAGGCCCTAAAGGGGCTGGTAAAACTTCGATAATTAACAGGATAGTATATGATATATTTGCTGATGTTCCGAAAAAACTAGATAAGGGAGAATTCTTTCAAAAAAAGATGGATTGTGAAACTGTTGACGGGAAAATATTTTTGACATTATTAATTTCAGAGCAGGATTCTGATAATCTCTATTTACAGAAATTAAAAAACACAAAAGTTGGAATGATAGTAACTGATGTTACGAGTATAGAATCACTTCATGCAGCAGAAGAGATTGCAGATAAAATTATAAAAACGGTAGGAAACATAAATATTGTATTTTTAGGAAACAAATCTGACTCTAAATACCATTCTCTATTCTGGGAAGAAGATTTGAAAGCGCTAGCAAATAAATTTAAAGCTACTTATGCAATAGTTAGTGCTAAAAACGGGGATAATATTTTAAATACTTTAAAATGGATCTGTGAATCTATATACAATAAAGAAAGTAGGAAACTAATAGCATGACCACAGCATCTTTAAAAACTGACTTTATAATAATCACTAATAAGTCTGAGTCAAATAAATTATATAACAATGGCTTTTTAGGAACTTTTAATAAGAACAGGCTAAAATTATCATTAATAGAAGCATGTTATCTTCTAGAGAATAAAAAGTTAGAGCTAAAAGATAAAGATTTTATATCATTATTTCAGTATTCTGTTGCATTAGATCCAAGATTTGGAGCTGAGTATTATATATATCGTGATCTTAAAAACAAAGGGTATAAAATTAAGGTAAATAATACCTTTTTAGAAGTTTTGAAAAATGGCACAGTCCAGAGGGTCATAGCTTATGATTTAGGATCATTTGTAAAATTTGAAAAAATAGTGGAGCAAATTAATGAGTTTGGGAACCATATCATAGCAGTAATTGATGAGGATCTAGAGATCACATATTTTATGTTAAGCAACCCTGTTTTGAAAGGTGGTTTTAATAATAACATTAAAGATAGCTTATCTGGGACATTATTGGAGAAAAATGTAATATTAGAAAAGTCAAAAGAAATAGGTGCATTTGGTAAAAAGTCAGGGTTGCTTATTACTTTATCTTTATTAGAATCAGAATATCTTATAGAAAAAGGAATTTTAGTGTTGAATGGACTAAGCAATAACGAATTTTTTCATTATGCTAAAGAAAGAGATATTTTATTCGAGTTAAAGTATAAAGTGTACAAAAAAATGATGGATGATGGTTTATTTTTAAAGGCTGGATTTAAGTTTGGAGCAGATTTTAGAGCATATGGCAATAGCATAAAAGAACATGCAGAGTATCTCGTACATCTATTTTTCAGGGATGAAAAGATGGAAGATATTGCAAGAGGCGTAAGATTAGCGCACGGTGTAAATAAAAAACTGATACTTACGGATGGGAAAGAGTTTATACAGATTGACTGGTATCATCCATGATTATTCTATGTATATAGACGGTTTATTTGGAAGTGCATAATTTTTCTTGTTTTTAGGGTCATAATCACCGTTTATTACTAGCTTCAACCCGATCTCATTCTCAATGTATTTACTAGACTCTTTGAGCAGCTCAGGTTCGTCTATTTTCCTGTAACTTTTTAGTATGTTGCCGGAATAAAGTTTGTTTGCAAATAAAATATCTTCTTTGTTCTTAAGAGAACTCATAAGAATCTTTCTGTCTTCTTTCAAAGCAAGATCCAAGATATGTTGCCTGGCTTCGTTCAAAGTATATATATATACAGTATTTGATCTATTTTTTAGCAATTCTAATATATGCATAATGTCAGATAAAACAGATTCTACATATTCTACCTCATATTCTATATTTTTGTTTATTAATTTCTCGTTTGTTTCTGGGAAGAGCTGTAAAGATATGAAATTTTCATAGCCCAGCTTATGCCAGTATTCTTCGCATATATGAGGTATTACGGGAGACAAACTTATTAACCAATCTTCCATTATATTGCGTATTATTTTTCTTCTACTTTCTTTTCCTTTTCTTTTCTCGTAATATTTTATATCGATCATAAAATTGAAAAATATTTCTATGACCGCATCCCTGAACTTATATTGTGACATCTTTGCCTTTGCATCTTTCAGTTTAGAATAAAATCTAGATAATAGCCATAGATCTAACGAATCCATCTCTTTTATTTTATTTACTTCAACAGATTCATTAATAAGTTCTTCAAATCTTTCAAATTTTCTTTCTAACCCTTCAACTTCAGATTCTCTCCAGTCCATTTCACTATCTATATCTGTTGTAGATACGATATATAATCTATATAGATCGGCTGAATACTTATTTGATACTGAAGAGAGCGGCACCACATTTCCTTTAGATTTTGACATTTTAGCGCCTTCTCTTATTAGCACGCCAAGTATTCCTAATGCCTTAGGCCAGTAAACTTCTGGAAATATTGCAGCATGATTCATTATAAAAAATGTAAGATGATTGCTGATATGCGGAGTGCTTGTGACCCTGATATCGTTTGGATACCAGTATTTAAATGATTCTTTAATATTTTGCATCAATTCTGGTGCAACAGCTCCATCATACTCTGCATCCAAAAACAAGGATTCAAAAAATTCATAAGTGAGATCTTCGGGAGATATGTTATATTCTCTTATGTAATTGATTATGGTATATAAAACCATATATATCGTTGAGTCTGAAAGTGATTCAATAACCCAACCATCTTCAAATGGAAGATTTGTTCCTAATCCCCTTCTTCTGGCGCATGGTCTTTCTCTTAACCAATCAATTACTTCATTAAATTGTTGCTTATATTTTTCAGGATAAATATCCATCTTTGAAACTAAATTATGCGCCATGGTTTTTAACTTTTGATCTTTGTAGTCAATGAACCATTGCCCATGCACTATCGAAGCAATGACCTTATTGCCACCTCTGGTCATAGTTTTTCTGGACAGCTCGTAAAATAACATTGCATTTCCGGTTTCCAGTAGCCACTTCTGAACATTGTCTTTTATTTCAGAGATCTTCAACCCTTGAAATTGGCCACATTTTTCATTTAAAATGCCATTATAAAACTCATCTTTATAGATGATCTTCGTGGCTTCTTCCAGCTTTACATCATTTTGATCTTTAATATTCAGTTTTTTACATACTTCTTCGGCAGGGAACGTCTTATAATTTGGAAGATCAATTATTTTTATCGGTGTTATATTTAATTGCGCATAATTCTCGTTTTGCTTTAGATCTCTTAAAGCAATAAAGTCATAAGGTGCATGCGCAGGAACAGAGTATACTATGCCGGTTGCATTATCTGGGTCTACAAACTCTGCTGGCAATATTGGAACTGCTCTGTCAAGAATATCTAACTTTGCAGTTTTATCAATAAAATATGTGCCTTTTAATTTTTCTATGCTTTTCACATTTTCTATCTGATACTCTAGTTTTTCAAAAGCTTCTTTTGAAACAAAGTACAGCTTATCCGAGATGCGTACTTTAAAGTACTCTGAATTAGGATTAATCCATAGATTTGTTACCCCAAATACCGTTTCAGGTCTCAGGGTGCTGGCCAAAAGATATCCATCTTCAAAGCTGAATTTAATGCTTGTAAATTCAAGTATTGATACTTTGTCTGTATCTCCCTCCTTAATATCATCTTCTCCAACCGGATTCTGGTCTTTTATGCTAAATGTGATCGGATAATCTCCCTTCTTTATTAAATTTAAACTATAAAGCTTTTTAAATTGCCATTCTACAAATTTATTATATTGCTTTTCTGCAGTATGAAATTTTCTAGTCCAGTCAATAGATAATCCTAAACTTTTAAAATCTTCTTGAATTTTTTCAGCAAAATAAATTGCAACATTATATGGGGAAGCAAAATCATTTAAAATCTCTTTAATCTTTTCATCATCGTTTTCATATAGCTTCAAATATGATATATATAGATTTATTATTTCAGGATCTTTGTTTTTTATCATATCGGATATAGCGAGAATCGGAGTGCCAGAAACATGAAAGGCCATTGGAAACAAAACATTGTAACCCTGAGCCCGCTTAAACCTTGCAATTACATCTCCGACAGTATATGCTCTTCCATGCCCAATATGTAACGGGCCATTTGCATATGGATATGGGACAGTAATAAAAAACTTCTTTTTGTTTTTATCTAATTTAGGTTCAAATATCTTTTTAGAGTTCCATAGGTTCTGCCATTTCTTTTCAATATCACTATTCATCAGAACATATAAATTATCTTAACTAATAAATATTTTCTTGCACTAAAAATATTATCTATGCCAATCGGGTTATGCCAAAGTTCATTGAAAATCTTCAAGAGCCATTAAAAAAATCATCAAGTATCATTTGAAAACTGTTTCAATCAAGTAATTTTCGGAGAACCAATATATTATTGATAAACTTGAATTTTGAAAATAACTAAAGTGAATTAAAAAAGTCTTAATTAGGAAAATTTGATAAACACTTATCTTATATTGGAACTGTAAATGAAAGCGATCTCTCTATATTCTGGTGGGAAGGATAGCACTTTTGCGCTATATATGGCATTGCAACAGGGTATGAATATTGAAAAGCTTGTAGCTATACACCCAACAAACAAAGAATCAGTGATGTACCATGTGCCTAACATAGAGCATACTAAAACCATTGCAGAGGCTATTGGTATACCTCTGGACCTTTTTTACCTGAGCGATGATACAAATGATCTGGAAGAGATGCTTGGAAATTACGATGCGAAAATTGTGGTCAGCGGAGCAATAAAGTCAGAGTTTCAAAAAACTAAACTTGAACGAATTTGTACAAATCTAAATAAGATCTCTTATACTCCTCTATGGTATAAGGATGAGCGGTTACTAATCGAAGAGATAATAAAATCAGGATTTGAGGCATACATTTCGTCAGTTTCTGCAGAAGGGTTGGATATGGAGTTTTTAGGTGCTAAGTTTGATATGCAGCTATTGTCCAAGCTTGTTGAACTGAACAAAAAATACAGGATTAATATCTCTGGGGAGGGTGGAGAATATGAAAGCATTGTCCTTAATGCTCCGTTCTTTAAAAAAAGATTGATTGTGAAAGAATACACAAAAGAATGGTATGGAAGCTCCGGCATATTTAATATAAAAAAGTTAGAGATCTTAAAAGATTAGATTATTGAGGTCTCAATTTTGCAATATTTCTAATTAAATAATCATATTTTATATATGCTACAAGCAATAATATTGCGGCGATAAGATATATTATTACGATCAAGTTCCTGAATGATATCATAGCGAATATGAATGTTAAGATCATATAGATCATAGTTTTGTCTTTCGCATGTACATAATTACCCTTACTGATCAAAGGTGGAATGATATTTAAGCAGTTGTATCCAATGTATAGCACAATTGCAGACACTATCAGTTCCAACAATCCAGAAAAAAATACAGAAAAACCGGCAAAGAAGGAAAAAAGAGTTGTAAATATGCTACTTATCAATGTGAGAATGCTAAATATTATGCCTATTATCCCAAATATTATCAAAATATATCCCACAATCTTTGTTATCGATTTTATTGTCTCTATATCCGAACTAATGTAACTCTCTGGCTGATTCATACTCTCTGGATACATTTTTTCATCATTCTCTGATTTGGGCCAGTATTTCTTTGGCTATGTCTACCCTTATCTTTTTTCTCTGTATCATTGCCTGTGTTACCTTTTCGATCTCCTCACCCTTGGCTCCCGCCATAATTGCAATGTTGCGAGCATGTAGGCCCATATGCCCTCTCTGTATTCCCTCAGTTGCAAGTGCCCTTATCGCTGCAAAGTTTTGAGCCAGCCCCACACTGGCCAATACCTCTGAAAATTCCTGTGCTGTGTTCACATTGAGGATCTTTCTTGCAATCTTTGCTTTTGGATTCGAAGAAGTGGCACCTCCAATCACCCCTATGGCTATAGGAAGCTCAATAGTTCCAATCAGATCCCCATCCTCTGATGTTTCCCATTTTGTCAGCGAGTCATATCCTTTAAGCGCTGCATAGGCATGTGCTCCAGCCTCTACAGCTCTCCAATCATTTGAGGTTGCCACTATCACAGCATCTATCCCATTCATAATACCCTTATTATGTGTAGCGGCTCTGAAAGGATCGATCTCTGCAAAGTGGTAAGCACTTATTATGCCTTCTATTGCATTATCTCCCAGCTCTTGCCTTGCAAATAAGGCTTTTGCCCTAGCCAGTCTGTAAACAGCCAGATTGCTGAGTATCCTGAGATACACTTTACCGCCAGTTATTGACTCTAAATATGGTGCTACAGCCTCTGCCATTGTGTTAACGGCATTGGCACCCATCGCATCTCTTACATCCACGATCAGATGAACTATGACCATTGTTCCAACCGCGGAATCCAGTATTCTCACTTCTATATTTTTTGCACCACCACCCAGACTAAGAAGCATGGGATCCTGCTCATTCGCTATTTTGATAATCTCTTCTTTGTGTCTTATAACTTCAAATTTTGCAGAATAAGGGTCTTTAAGCTTTACAAGCTGAATCTGACCAATCATCAATGGTTCAGTAGCAGTTGCCTTAAAGCCACCTTTTACCCTGGCAAGCTTTGCAGCATTGCTGGCTGCTGCAACTACACTCGGCTCTTCTATCGCCATGGGTATCAAATACTCTTTTTCATTGATCAAAAAATTTGTAGCAATGCCTACCGGTATCTCAGTTAGGCCAACCACATTTTCAATCATTCTGTTTGCAACTTCAAGGTCCATAGTAGAACTGAATATTTTTAAATCTTCATCTGTGAGGTTCGCAAAATCTCTCAGTATCTTTAGTCGATCTGTTATCGATAAATTATAAAATCCAGAGATTTTAGAGGTTTTCATTTTAATGAATCACCCTGTCGCTATTAACACATCAAATATTATATACTTTGTCGTTATTTTTATATTTATGTTTCATAAAAGAGAGTCTTTGTTCGATGAAAATGAAATACTGGATTTTTTAGAAGTCAGTGAGAATATGAGCATTTTAGATGCCGGCTGTGGAGATGGTTTTTACACAAAAATGTTTGTAAAGAGATCGAAAAATGTAACCGCTATAGATTTATACAGCGATTTTTTTGAAGAGCTCAATAGCCTTGGTGTTAAAACATATAAAGCAGACATCTGCACTTTTGATCTTGGAACTTATGATCTTATTTTTCTTGCAAATGTATTTCATGACCTAGATTGTCAGGATAAGGTATTTGAAAAACTTTATAAGATATGTAATAACAGAGTGGCAATACTGGATTTTAAGTTAGATACTCCGTTTGGCCCTCCAGAAAGAATAAGGATCCCTAAAGAAAAGATGATCAATATGTTTGAAGGCAATAAATTTAAGTTGATTAAAGAAAAAGATCTGAAGTATCATTATTTTCTGATATTTAAAAAAGTTAATATAAGATAAAGCAATTCTCAGTTAGGTGAAGATATATGGTAGCAGATCTTTCAAAAATAAAGCCTATTTTACAGCAAACTGATAAGATGCAACAAAAAATGAAAGGTATTAAACATAAGCTTATGGTGATGAGTGGTAAAGGAGGAGTTGGTAAAACCACAGTTGCTGTAAACCTTGCAGTAGCACTGTCTAATAGAGGATATAAAGTTGGAATTTTAGATGCAGATATGCATGGCCCAAATGTCCCAAAAATGTTAGGCATACCTTCAACTACAAAACTGTATGGTTCAGATGAAGGCATTGATCCTATTTCTGTCTCTTCAACTCTAAAAATGGTCTCTATTGAATTAATACTACCCGACTCAGATACTCCAGTGATATGGAGAGGTTCATTAAAGCATAAGGCAATACAACAATTTTTAGAAGATGTAAACTGGGGCGAGTTAGATTATCTTATTGTTGATTTACCGCCGGGAACTGGCGACGAGCCGTTGAGTGTAGTGCAGTTGATAAAAGATGTAGACGGGGTCATAATAGTAATAACACCTCAGGAAGTAGCGTTAATAGATGCCAAAAAAGCAATCAATTTTGCAAGGCAGGTTAATGTAAAGGTTGTAGGATTAATAGAAAATATGAGCGGAGATGTGTTTGGAATAGGCGGTGGAGAGAAAGCGGCCAAGGATTTTAGCGTACCATTTTTAGGCAGAGTGCCGTTGAACAAGAAGATTGTAGAGTCTGGAGATAAAGGTATTCCGTTTATATTAGAACCTGTTGAAACAGACTATGTAAAAGAATTCAATACAATAACAGATAAGCTATTGAATAATATAGAAAATAAAAACTGAATACATGCAAAATTTTATTAATTTGTAAGTAAATACAGTTTTGTGGGAGTTCATTATGGAACTTAAAATGAGGATTAAAGATTTAAGAGACGTCGTAAACATGCTTTTGACCTTGGTTACTGAAGCTAAATTTGAATTTGCAGAAAAAGGTTTGGACGTTAAATGTGTTGATAGTGCTCATGTAGCTATGATAGTAGTAAACCTCGGAAAAGAGGCTTTCATAGAGTATAACTTTGAAGAAGATATCAGCATAGGCATAGATCTGGATAAAATTAAGGATTTCTTGAAACTTGCAGCACCTGACGACATTGTGTCTTTGAAATTAGATGATCGTAAGATTACATTTTCAGTCAGGAACTTAACAAGAAGTATGACAACAATTGATCCTTCAAATATCACATCTCCAAAAATTCCCTCACTAGGCTTACCGGCGAAAGTGACAGTATCTTCATCTCAGTTTGCTGAAGGATTGAGAGCGGGTGAAGCAGTTTCAGATAATATTACACTATACCTAACACCGAATGAGCTTGAGATTTATACTTCATCAGAAGAAGACACCTCAAAGATGGTTATCCCGAAAGATCTTTTGAAAGATTTACAATGCCAGGAAGAGGTTAAAAGTCTTTATCCTATAGACTATCTATTGAAATTTATAAGAGCGGTAGATTTTTCTGAGGATGTAACGATAAATTTAGGAAAAGATTACCCTGTAAAAATAGAGTTTACATTCAAGGACAATAAAGGAAATGGATTATTTTTGCTGGCTCCGAGAATTGAAGGTGATTAATCTATCCTGTAAACCTTTTTTTTATTAAAAACAATAGATTTAGTATCCCATCTCTAAATGTATTTAACTTTTTTTGACCTTTTCTAATGCCGTATTTAATAGGAATCTCAATAAATTTACCATTTTTTAAGGCCTCTACTTTAATTTCTTCAGAAAATGCCATTCCATCCGCATTTAAATTCATTTTTTTAAGCAATGATTTTTTAAATATCCACATTCCTGACTGGGAATCTTTTATTTTATGGAAATAAAGCATTAAAAACGCAAAATTCAAAATAGCATTTCCAAGCCTATGTGTTTTATCCATCTCTTCTAGACCACTCAATTTTGTAATTCGATCACAAGAAATAAAATCTACATCGTGAGAACGTAGATACTCTATCAAGACAGGTATCTCAGTAACAGGATATGTATCATCTCCGTCCAAAGTTACTATTATATCTCCATTTACCACAGAAAAACCAGTTTTATATGCTCTTCCATATCCCTTTCTCTCTTCTCTGATTATCTTAGCACCCAAGGAATTGGCAATTTCAGGGGTTTTATCTGAGGAGCTATCTACCACTATTATTTCATATTCTTCATTCATCTCTTTATGAATCTCGCTGATTACTAACCCTATACTTTTCTCTTCGTTTCTGGTAGGGATTACTATTGAGATCACTTAAATCCACCTTTTTTCACTTTACAATATAAATATCCAAGCATTGCTATAGCCAACCTAGATAACGGCACTAATTTAAAAGTTTTATTGTTGAACATTTTTTTTAAGTTATAGTTTCTCCATAAATTGCCATGTTTTAACGTAAGCTGTTTTCTACCATAACCGTTCCAAAACGCCTGTTTATAAAAAGAAATATAATTATCTCTGGTCTTGTTATATACAATTGCTCTTTCATCATAGTATAATTTTTTATTTTCATCGACTGCCCTAAAATTCAGGTCAATATCTTCGGCTGTAATAAATACCGGGTCAAAACCACCAATCTTTAAAAATAAGGATTTTTTATAACCTAAGTTACAGCTTGGAAAAGTAAGATCCACATTTTTATAATATAGTTTGACTCTCTCTAACTCTGCAAATTTTTTGTTTCCAGTCAAAATGGTATTTCCAGCAACTATTTCTTCCCCTTTTTCAAAATCTTCTCGTATATATTTTAGCCACAACGGATCTAAAATTACGTCTCCGTCTGTGAATATAACATAATCTGAACTTGAATTTGCTACTCCTATATTCCGTCCCTCTCCTCTGCTGCATTTTTTCTGGATTAGCTTTATATTATCATATCTTTCTGCATATTTTTTAATTACTTCTGTTGTCTTATCTGTGCTCATAGAATCTACTATAATAAGTTCCCAGGGAGGCTCTTGTAAAAGAGCAGATTCTATAAAATTTAAAATATTTTCTTCTTCGTTTTTAACGGTTGTGATTATAGATAATTTCACAGATATGTGAATTTAATAGTATATTATAATTTTTGCGTGAAATTCCTGGACACTGTTGATTTGCAACAATATTTATCTTTGTTTTATTGATCTATCCCCCTGCAGATATTGAATCACTTATTTTGTCATTAATGATTAAGTTAAGTTTTTCGTTAACTATGTTAACATCATTTAGAAGTTATCTCTTTCTTATGCTTAAATTTCGGGGGAAGTAAGTTTCTTTAAGATCTTGGAGATATCATTATGTGACATTTTTATTGATCTCTCTTTTAAATAATGCTCTATTGCCAGAGGTCCGCAGTTGGATATTTAAATCTTATAATAAGGACGGTCTTTTTTTGATCTTCTGATGTTTTATCTTTCTACATGGTTACTTTACTACTATTTTTCCACGTTTCTTGTATTTTTCATAGAGTATATTCAAAAATCTTATTTTACCTTTTCAATCTCTGTAGTGATAACGCTCTGAAATCTGTGCTTAATGATACAGACGATCTTACGTGAATTAAATTTGACCGTTAATTTATGGGAACATTGCTAGATCTAAATAATGATCTATCTATAGAAAATCATTTTAGATATCAAAATTTGAAATGAAAAGAGATAATATAAAATAGTAAATTGTATTTTAAATAAAATAGAAAGATATGGTCGTGAGTAAAGATGTATTCTAAAAATATTATTGACATTGAATCAAATGAAGTAGATATGGATGGAGCTAAAAATGCATATATTCAGTGGTTAATAACTAAGAAAGATGGGGCCAATACTTTTGCACTAAGGAGATTTGTACTTAAAAAAGGTGGATATATCCCTCCTCATCAACATCCATGGGAGCATGAAATATATATATTAAAAGGAAAAGGTACAGTTGCTGCAGGTAATGTTCAAAAAGATCTTAAAGAGGGAGATTTTGCATATATAGAACCCGACGTAGTTCACTGGTATAAAAACAATGACGATGGTGAATGGATATTTTTATGTGCAATTCCCTACAAAGAATAATTCCATTTGCAAATTTTGAAATCGGAGAGTTGTTAAAAATTGTACCATAAAGAGTATATATTGAAAATTTGATATCTTTCTAATGATTAAAAGAAGTCATAGGTTACTAAAATTTTACACTGATCATCATCCATCTTTTTTAAATTTAAGAGAGGTGGGATTATCCTGAATAAGCTTTTAATCGTATTGATAATATCTTTATTTATTGTGCCAGCATCGGTAAATGGCGCTGTTACCAACACTAATTCACAAAATATTGTGATAAATGCAACAAACTTCCAAATATTAATTTCTAAAAATATTCCAGAAATATCTGTTGTTTCAGACTCCAGTAATTATTCGATCACTTATACTGATATTTTACTGATGCAGAACAATAATCAAATAACTATGGATCGTTCATTATCTGGCTTATGGAAAATTTCTCAGATAAACAGCACGAATCAGCAATATGGTAAATATATTGAGATTATAATGAACAAATTATTGGAAATAAATGATTCCAGCAGTTTCAATATTACTTTTCAGTTTTTAATAGCAAGCAAACCATACAATAAAACTATCTCAAGCTTTACTGGTTTATATACTATCCCAGTAAACAATAGTACCTTAAACATTAATATACTAATAAATCAATCAGGGCAGATAAAAGCAAAGTACATTGTATTAAAACAGCAGTATTCAGGTTTTGAAAAAGGTCTCAAATGTGGGTATATGCAAAACAGAAATAAAATCTGGAGCAATGTAACTGGAAAGACCTCTTTATCAATATTTTCAGGAACTGAGGATTATATGTCTGTAGGGTTAGTTAATGAAAAAAATATTATAAATACCTATGGTTGGAGCAATTATCTATCCGGCAATGAAGCCCAAAATTTTAGCACATATTACAGTTTCAACAATAGTATATTAAACATATTTTTCTTTTATCCAAGCGTTTCTAGTATTGCACATGACCCAGAACTAAATTTGCCAGGATCCATTTTTAGTACAATTCATGCTGTTCTAAGCCAAGCTAGACAATTTATTCTGGATAATATTTACTCTTTAGTTACAGGAATGTTTATTGCAATAGTTATAATATCTATCGGATTTATAAGCATAAGAAAAAAAGATTAAGCACTATTTATCTGACAGCCACAAATCTACAAAAGAGTCTATAAGTTTGTCTATAAAGGTTCTCCTGTACCTAATAAGCACATTTGCTATTTTCTCTGGAGACTTGGAAAAATAGAGTTTTTCATCATTTTCTATTTTATACTCTATGATATTATAGTTCAATAATTTTTTTAGATAATATGCTAAAGATGCATTAGTAAGCTTTAGTTCTTTATTTATATCTTTAGCAGAAACTAATTTTTTTTCAAGTAAAATTATAACTATTCTTCTTGGTATATCCTGCCTTAATATCCCTAATATGTATCTCTCTTCGGGAGAATGGGTATTACTAGCATAATATCTCCGATATTTTCCATCGATCTTAGATACTATCAATTCAGATTTTTCAAGATTATGTAAATGATATTCAAGCACACCTATCTGTATATTTGTAATTCTAGACAATTCTCTAAAATGTATGCCTGGATTGTTAACTATGGTTTCGTAAATTTTCCTCTGGTATTCAAGTTCAAATCCCAACTTTATATTCACCTTTTAACAATTAGCATATACAAGATAAAAAGTATTAAAACATCAATAAGTGCATATAAATAAAGCGGTAGATTTATAGCACCAAAAATAGATATAAAATAGATGATAGGCTTTAATAAAAACATAGAAAATAAAATAATTGCAAAAATAAATATTTTTGACCGAACTCTAATAAATGAAGCAACAGACAGCACTAAAAAAAGAGAACCGAATACCAATATTATAGCCATTAAAATCGCATCTATATTCATTATAATTTCACCTGATCTTAATTAATTATTTTTATATAATTAACCTTTCTGTATTTTATAAATAGAAATATAAAAAATTAAAATAGTTTGTTCCTAGAATTTTTTAAATACATAGTGCAATATTATCACTACGGCAATAAGCGAAATTATTACAATCTCTGGATAATACTGTGAAATATTGCTGCTCTTAATTAGAGAAGTTGAAGGTAATCCTGGTAAAATTCCAAGATCCAATGCTTGTCCGTTTGTATAAGGTGCATTAACTGACGGAAGAGGTCTTACAGCTAATAAAGCATCGACAATAGTAGCATTTGTAACATTGCTATATCTTTCCAGTGCAAAAATAAATTCAGCACCGAAGGGGTTCAAGCCTCTTAAACTATAGTCAAAAAATATGTAGTTAGACTCGTTTGTTGTAGACCAATTAAACTTAGCAATTTGTCTATCATAAAAAATAAACGGCATTATGTAATTTTTCCAATACGAGCTAGTGAGCGAATATGTCTTTCCATTTATAAGATGAATTGTAATATTAGGATATGAAATATTGCTATTCACAGAGGTCACAGAATAAGGTGTATCAATATTTACCGGTGCAGCGGCTGAAGTAAATGTAGCTATGTTTACCACGATAAACAGAGCAATTATTAAAGTAACTAAGGCAGCTTTAATTGATAACATAGACCCTAAAATCAGTTGCTACTATTAATAATTTACTGTAACTTATGGCAAAGGTCCTTTAAATAAAAACATAATGAATTATACACTCATGTACAAGATGCCTAAATCATGAACCGATGTATCTTAAAGTTGCATAACTCTTGCATTATTCAATTTTTCTCTTAAAAGCCTCTATTTTTTAGGTGGATCTGCCCATTAATCATTCAAAAAATTAAAAATATATTTATAGTTGTTAAGTATACATTACTTTATTAAAGTAAACTTTAATGTGATCTTATATGATACATGTTTATTGTGGTAATGGAAAAGGCAAGACTACAGCTGCTTTTGGATTGGCTATGCGAGCAAAAGGCAGAGGTTTTAAAGTTTGCGTTGTACAATTTTTGAAAAATGAAGACTCTGGAGAAACAATCTCTGCTAAGGCTTTAGGAATTGAGGTATATCAATTTGGAAATCCATGGTTTGTCATAGATAGTCCCGCTGAAGCAGACTTTTTAATGGCTGAAAAAGGGTTTAAATTTGCGGTTGAAAAAATTTATTCAAAAAAATATGATTTAATAATACTGGACGAAATTAACGTTGCACTTTTTTATAAGCTGCTAAATGTTGATGATCTTTTAGAGGTATTAAATACATTACCATCAAATCTAGAACTGGTTTTAACTGGAAGATATGCTTCAGAAAAAGTTATTGATAAAGCAGATCTTGTAACAGAAATGAAAGAGATAAAACATTACTATAGTAAGGGAGTATTGGCAAGGATAGGAATAGAGAAATAATATTAAAAATAAACAGAAAAGGTATTTGTAAGGACGGTTCTATCATAACGCATTAAGTAATTTTGCATAATTTTCTTAAAGTCTCATTAGATTTGCTGAAACTTCTGAATTGTTCATTAAGTCCTAATACAAGATCACAAATTGACGGAAAATATTGATGTTCTAGTTTTCTTATAACTTCCCATACTCTTTCTATCGCATTAAGCTCTGGAAAATATGGTGATAGATATTCAAGTATTACATTATTATTTTCAAGAAATTTGTTTAGCGATGTTGCATGATGATACTTTGCATTATCTAGTATTATCTATATCTTTATTTTTTGGAGATATTTCCATAAGATAATCTCTGAATGTAATAGCGTTATAAGTGGTTGTTATCTTTGTCTGAACTGTCCATTTCTTGGATTTACTGATCCAAATACTCTGATACTGTTCCTTGTATGTTCTTGTAATATTTCTGGATCTCTATCCTCTGCTGTTAACAATATTCTGTATCTGGAGCCATGCTGGTTGAAGTGACATTCATCCAAATATAATAAGTTAGTATTTTCTGAGATCAGATCAAAGAGTTTTTTTAAAATTGTCTTTAAGATCTCTTTCTCCTTTTGCGATCATGGATCTGGATACAAAACTGTATGTAGGATATGGAACGAGCATGAAATCAGGGCGAGATGCGTATAATAAAGCGATGATAATGTTAAAAGCATTAGTTTTAAAAATAAACAGTGTGAGGTTGGATCAGTATTATTCAGGGCAGTCAATAATAGACGATTACTCAGAAGATACAACAAAGAAGAATGCAACAATACAGTCGAAGTAGAAAAGAGATGATCAACTATTTAATGGAAGATCCGTGTAAATATCCAAAAGAATAATTCAAGAGAGAGAATTCAGAAGCAGGATTTTCAGTAGATAAAAGAGAATTTGGCTGGGACATAAGTCAAAAAAGAGAAGATAGAATATCGACAGCACAAATATTCATAGGAACAAATCACAACATTTTTTTGATGAGAGAGTAAAAAGGACTTATGTCACATAATCGAGATCAGGATAAATATTATATATTATAAACGCTATTGTAAAACAACATGGGATATCGAAAATTAACACCTGCAGAAGAAAGAGTAATTATATACAAAGGAACCGAACCACCATATTCTGGAGAGTACGAAAATAATTTTAGGAAGGGAATATACAGATGCAGAAGATGTGGAGCACCATTGTATAGGTCGGATAGCAAATTTGATGCTGAATGTGGCTGGCCCAGTTTTGATGCTGAAATTCCTGGAGCGGTTAAAAGAGTGCCAGATCCTGACGGTATACGAACCGAAATTCAATGTGCAAACTGTGGCGCGCATCTCGGACATGTTTTTGAAGGTGAGAATTTCACAGAAAAAAATGTAAGACACTGCGTAAATTCTATATCTTTGATCTTTGAATCCGAGAAATAAAAAATATATTAGTAGTTAGGTTTTGCTTTTTCATACGCATATTTCAGGCTCTGATCGTCGACATGAGTATAAATCTGTGTTGTTGCAAGGCTTGAATGTCCTAGTATCTGCTGTATAAACCTAATATCTGCACCGTTTCTAAGGAGTGTTGTGGCAAAAGTGTGTCTAAGTACATGTGGAGTTACCTTCTTTGTAATACCGCATTTTGAAGCATATGTTCTGACAAGCCTTTCTACATGAGCGGATGAGATTTTTGTTTTTTTCTGGCTTGTAAAAAGATAATCTTTTACTGGTGTACGGATTGATATGTATTTTTTCAGAGCCTCCAGTGTCTTATCTTCCATGATTACGATTCTGTCCTTGTCTCCTTTTCCGTTCTGGACATGTATGACTTTTTCTGCAAAGTCAATGTCCGAAATTTTAAGGTTGCATAATTCGTTAACTCTGAGTCCAGTATATGCCAGAATGGTAAGAATTGCATAATCTCTCTGGTCGTGTCTAGCGGCCTCAAGCAATCTGGCAGTTTCGCTCAATGTTAGATACTTTGGGTTCTGTTTTGGTCTTCTAGGCACTGAAATGTTCATTGCAGTATCAAGCTTCAAGAATCTGTAAAAAGACTGAATAGCCTTTATTGCGGTATAAATGCTGTTTTTAGAATAGTATTTTTCAACTGCCATATACACTTTGTATTTTTCTATGTCTGCGCTGGTAACTTTTTCTGGATCTTTCTGTGTGTATTCAAGGAAATTTTTAACTATGTTCAGATACTCTCGAACCGTATTTTCACTTTTTTTGTCGCCTAGTAACGCATTTTTATATTTCTCTACCGCAACGTTTGTCATATTATTACCTTTTTATGTCAGCTAATTGTCAGATATAGCATAACTAACATATAAATGTTTTTAAAAAAAATGATGTTATAATGAAAAATATTTATTATGTTCTTTTCTCTATCCATGCATATATAATGGTGATCATATTTGCAAGATACTATTCTCTTATTGATTTCCGGACTGGTGCTTATTTTTATATCTACTGTAGTGTTTACCAACACTATTGAGCATATCGCAAGAAAAATGAGATGGTCGCATTCTTTCACGGGTGCAATCGTAGCTCCTCTTATAACCTCTTTTCCAGAGCTGACTGTTTTTGTAATAGCGGTGTTCATATACAGGGGCATCTCGGGCGATGAAATAGGCATAGGCACCATATTGGGAGAGCCTTTTATGGCATCTACCATCGCTTATACACTCGTTTTTGTCTCTATTATAATTGCCATGTTTTTCAATAAAAGGAAGAAGAGAGATTTAAAGATCGACAAAGTTCTGCGTATTCCATACGCTTTTATTGTAATACTGTTTCCACTGATTCTTATTCCCTACTTTTTCAATATATCAATACTCAAATACCTCTTTGCGGCATTGTTTTTGGGAAGTTATGGATATTATATGGTGCTAATGTACAGGAACAGAGCTGCAGAGCATGTCGAAGAAACTGGAACTTTGATGTTGAGCAGGGTTTTGGCACCCAACTTTGCACTGATTTTGCAACTTATTCTATCTATAGCGGGCATATATTTTGGATCTAGCATCCTGGTGCAGAGCATTGAACAGGTATCTGTTAACACAGGGCTCAGCGCCCTTGCCACTGCAATAATACTGGTTCCGGTTGGTACTGCCATACCCGAGACGCTTAGTGCAATGATCTGGGCATATAAAGGAAAAGATAACTTTGCAATATCTTCGCTCGTGGGAGAAAAGGTTCTGTACTCGACGTTTTATCCTGGCCTGGCACTTTTATTGGTGCCTTGGTTGCTTGACTATTATGCATACATAAGTGTTATAGCAACTACAACCATATCCCTGATATACCTGTACTACATAAACAAAGGGCGCATACCATCTTATGCGCTGTTGTTCGGGTTGATATTTTTTATAATATACATTTTCTTAGTATTTCCTTATCTATAAAAAAAATGATAGTTTCATCGCAAATGTAATATATAATATTGAAATAAATAGAATAACATAATATGAGATAAAGGAGCAAATAAAAATGGATCTGTTTGAGCAAAAAAGCATGGATAAAGTAGGAATAATATATGGAGATGTAGGCACAACACAGGTACAGTTTACGGTCGTGTCCAGCATAGATCAGGGAGAATACGTGCAGATTAAACATCAGACAGTAGGATGGGTACTGGGGAGAATAGATACTATTGAGAGAAAAACAGATTTATCCTCGGTCAAAGCGCTGGAGATGAACAATGGTGAAAAGGTGCCAATACAGGAAACGATAGTAGGAACTATAACGATTATAGGCTACAGGGATGATGCGGGGGTATTGCAGTATCCAAAAACTCCTTTTTTTGCAGGTGCCGAAGTATACAAAGCTCAGGATTCTGTTATAAAAAAAGTGATAGGAATAGATGCGATCAAGAAGACGGGCGCCTTTATTGGAAAACTTTACAATCATGACATTCCGATATATTTGGATATAAACAGCCTGATCCAAAAACATGTGAGCATTCTCTCAAAGACTGGCGGCGGAAAAAGTTACTTGACGGGCGTGATACTTGAAGAGCTTTTAAAGCATAATGTTACGGCGGTGGTAATTGATCCACATGGAGAGTACAGCAGCATTAAAAGTCCTTCTAAAAACTCAGAGCAGTTGAAAAAATATGATCTGGATCCCAAAGGATTTGATTCAGACCTGCTGATATTCAGCCCTGATACAACTGTAAACAGGGACTCTAAACCGTTAAAGTTTACGTTGTTTCAGATGACTTCTAGAGAGCTGTTAACTTTGATGAACCTTGCAGATTACAGACCTTATCTTGTACCGTTGCGAAAAGCTATAGACCGCCTGAAACTCTCTAAAATAGAGTATGGCGTAGAAGACATAATCCGTGTTCTGGAAGAGGAAGAAGAGTCTGCAACAGTGAATGTGCTGGTAAATGCGCTGACTTATCTTAACGAGATCGGTATATTCGAGAAGAAAGGCACGAAAATAGATGAGATTGTGCAAAAAGGAAAGCTATCGATCATAAATCTCAGGGGCGTACCTCCAGACATACAAGAGCTTGTTACACAGAGACTATCATTTGCCTTATTCGAGCTCAGAAAAAGAGACAAGATTCCGCCGTTAATGCTCGTAGTGGAAGAATGTCACAATTTTGTGCCGCAACAGGGCAAGGCACTTTCTTCAAAAATATTGAGGACCATTGCTTCAGAGGGACGCAAGTTCGGGCTTGGTCTGTGCCTGATCTCTCAGAGACCTGCCAAAGTAGACAAAAATGTGTTGAGCCAGTGCAATACGCAGATCATACTTAAGGTCACGAATCCGAACGATCTAAAAGCGATCGGAAGCTCAGTAGAAGGATTAACCAGAGGATCGCTCGAAGAGATTCAGAGATTGCCGGTAGGAGTTGCGCTGGTAATGGGAGGGAACCTGAATATGCCGCTATTTGTGGAGATAAGGCCTAGACAGAGCAAACATGGTGGAGAAAGTGTTAATATTGTAGGGTGAGCATGGTGAACAATAAAATAGAGAAAGAGAAACTTGAGCATTATCTGGATCTTACCAAGACCGCGCTGGAAAAAGTGAATGTTACTGCTCCGAAACCATCACATTTAAATCGTGTTTCGGATGACTTTTTAAACATGATCTGGTCTTATTATAAAGATGCCAAATATTTTTATGAGCATGGTGACTATGTGAACTCTTTTGCAGCAATAAATTATGCGTATGGATGGCTTGATGCCGGAGCTAGGCTTGGATTATTTGATGTATCTGGAGACCACAAACTCTTCACGCTCACAGAATAGCTTTAAAGCATCCTTTTTTTGTCTCGTATATCAATTTGCTTTCTTTCAATGCCTTGAAAATTTTTTCAATTTCTCTGCTTTCCATATCCTTTTCAAACAGCAGCTTTTCAAAGTCATCATATTGCCAGCAGTCTGGCAAAAACCAGTTTAATTCAGATAAGGTCCTCATTGCTATTTTCTGTTTTCTCTGCGTGTTAGATTCGATTTTCAGGTGAGTTAGCTCTTTTTTTATCTGGGGCCTGTACTGTTCATATATTCTGTCCAGGATATCTGTCAGATGTGCAGACACAGTCTGTTCTATGACCATATTATCCAATCCGTATCTTTTAAGGGAATTGACCATGCGTATTGCCTGCTCTCCCAATCCCCCATAAACGCTATCATTGAAGAATACGTTGTTTTCCATGCACTCTTTAATCTCAGGGATATTTTTCTCTATATTATACAGCATTTTGGCCCGGATCTCAAATATCTCTTTTGCACTTAACTCGCTCTGAACATTAGAAAAATGTTTTAATAATGCCATGTGTCCGATATCTAAAGAATATTCTTTTAGTTCAGTGAGCTCAAACTGCAAATCTTCATTCGAGACCAGCAACGGCTGGTCTATGTAGGTGATAATATCTTTCTGCATAGCTGATAGCTCATTAACATTTCCTGATTTTATGGTAGTAAAAGTGAACTCTAAAGAGTCAGTTCTAGATCTTAATATTCTGGATGTTTCATCTTCAGCCTTATGCTGATATTTGATGGGCATTGAAAATTTTTTGATTATTTTTTCACTTTCATCATATTGGTTCGTATAAGATATTATTCCAGATCTGAACAGTGGATGTATCACTGCTTCGATGTCTTTCACAGAATCTTTGATGTTCTGCACCGATGCCAGATTCGTAAAACGAGAAGTGCCAGGCTCGTAATTTATAAAATAGGCTCCAATCCCGCCGCTTTTATTATAATATAAAGGCGTGCTAATGTAAAATAACTTTAAGAACCTGTTTAATAGAGAGCTGTTCTTATCCACGTTTTCATCTATCATGTTGAGCAATCTGTGCTCGTCTATTGCCGGTTTTACCTCTTTAAATACAGTATCCAAGTTCAGAGGGTCCAGCTCGTTTATTAAAATAAAGCGACCAGGAATAGTTATGTAATTTGATAATTCATCAATGGTACCTTTCACTCTCACATAACTGTTTTTTAAAGTTCTGGCAATTGAATCTGGTATTAGTAACAGTATCGATATAGCATTTTGATCAAAGCTGGACACCAGCATTCTGACTTTATAGGTACCGTATATCTTAAAAAGAAAAGGTTCTAGCAAGTATCCTATTTTCTCGGTGTATGAAGACTTTAATAAAAATCCAGATCCTTCCCATTCTCTATTTAAAAAAAGTGTGTGTTTTTTTGTAAATTCATTATTTAATTGCCTGTTCAGCCTGTTTCCCCTGCTATAATAAAAATCATACATTTTTCCTCATCTATATTTGCTGTATCTAAACAACAGGTTTATCAAGCTTTCGGCCATGACATCTGTCAATATGCCTTCCTGCTTTTTTTTCAGTATGAACTCTTTTGCGTCATTTATTCCCAGTCTTGAGGCTTTTGCATATATAGATCCAGATATAGAGCCTCTCACGTTTTCGGGCAATGATTCTAGTACTTTATTAGTCAAATATGTAAATTCAGGAGTTTTGTGCATGTCCAATTTCCTGTTTTTTTTAGATACATTTCTTTTCTTATAATCTGTATTAACCATCACACTCCTTAAATTCATATTTGTTTTAAACTTTTCGGTTATTTTTTTCATAGTAGATGTTTCAAAATTCAATATTTTTAAGATCAATGCTCAGATACTTTTAAATATCGTTATATATTTTAATATCTGAAAAATGATAAAATTACAAAAAGGATCTGCTACCACGAAGCCCTTGCCTGAAGGATGTAGTTTATGTGCTTTAGGTGGTAAGATGGTTTTGTTTGTAACTGGATTATGTAGTCATCACTGTTATTACTGCCCGCTAAGTGATCAAAAAAAGAATCTCGACGTGATTTATGCAGATGAGATGCCCGTAAAAGAGGATAAAGATGTAATATATGAAGCAAAGATGATCAGCGCTTTAGGAACTGGCATAACCGGCGGCGATCCCTTAATAAAGCTTGATAGAACGTTGAGATATATCAATTTATTAAAAGATGAATTTGGAGAAAAGCATCATATTCATCTATACACTGTGACTGGCAGCAAAGACGCTTTTAAAAAATTGAAAGAAGCAGGTCTAGACGATCTAAGAATTCATGTTCCTGAGATTTACTGGACTCGATTAAAAGGCTCTGGTTATGCAAACATTCTCATGAACGCCGTAAACGCAGAGCTTAATGTTGGCATCGAAGTGCCAGTTATACCGCATAAAGAAAAAGAATTATTAACACTTATCAAGGTTGCAGAGTCATTAAATGTAAAATTTATAAATCTGAACGAGCTTGAGTTTTCAGACACAAACTGGCAGAGCATGAAACTTTTAAATTTTGAGACTAAATCTTATATTTCCACCGCAGTGAAAGACAGTGAAACTACGGCTTTAAAGGTGTTGAAAGAATCGGATACTGACATGATCGTTCATTACTGTTCTGCGGCATTTAAAGATGGGATACAGATGAAGAACCGGCTAAAAAGAAGGGCAAAGAACGTGGCAAAAGAATATGAGGTAATAACGAGTGATAGCACATTGCTTAGAGGCGAGATCTATACAGATAACCCTGAAAAATTAGCATTACGTTTGATAAAAAGATACGATGTACCTAAAACATTAATTGAGATCAGGTCTGATAAAATATACATAGCACCATGGATACTTGAAAAGATTGCAAAATATCTAGATGAACAGTGTTATATAACAGAAGTATATCCAACATGGGATCAGTTAGAAGTAGAGAAAATTAACATAAAAACCGAAAAATTATAAAATAAGCAAAGATATATAGTATCTTCAAAGGTGAAAATAATAAATGATTCGTTTTGGCATAGCTGGAATTCCCCTATCTTCAAAAGGCAGAACTTTGAGAGATGGCATTGAAGACGCTTATTTAATGGGATTAAGTGCTTTAGAAGTACAGTTTTTGAAAGTTAATATTTTCGAAAAAGAAGCATTTGAAGAGGCGGGATTGTATCCGAGAGAAGTAGTTCCAGATAAGAGGGAAGAGAGCAGAATTATAGTAAATATCAGCAGAGCTGATAAAAACGGGAATTTTGTGCCAATAGGCATAAACTCAAAGATTGAGGAAAATGACATCTTGCAGATTCTGCAGTGGAACCTGGCAAGAAGTTATGAAGAGCTCAGAGATTTAAAGACCCTGGCAAAAGAGCTGGATATAAAAATTAACATTCATACTCCCTATTATATGGATCTTATAAACAATCCAAACCTGATAGAGAGATCTATTAATTACATACTATGGTCTTCATATCTGGGTGATGAGCTAGGCGCTGAGATGGTGATCAGCAATATAGGATTATATGAAAAGCTAAAGAGCGCTGACGCTTTAAAAATTGTTGATATGAATATAAAGCAAATACGAAAGAGATTAAAAAAAGAAAAGATTAATTTAAAGCTGGGATTCGAGACTTCAGAAAAGAAAGAGGTATTTGGAGCACTGGATGAGCTTGTTACGCTTAGCAGTAATAACAGCGGCGTGTTGCCCATTATAAATTTTGCAAAGCTATTTGCAAGGCAAGACTACACATTAAAAGAAAAGGAAGAATTTGAAACAATATTGGACATGGTAAAACCATACTATAAAAATGAGCTTTATTTTCAATTTGCAGGCATTGAGTTTACGGCAAATAACGATATCCGAATTTCGCCGGTCAAAAAAGGAGACTTGAAATTCGAGGCTCTTGCAGATCTGTTAGTGAATGAGGACAGAGAGATTACGATAATCTCGAATTCACCATTGATAGAGCATGACGCCCAGTATATGAGAATAATATACGAACGTAAGCTGGGCGATTTATTGCAGAAAAAGGTGAAAAAATGATATTTAACACTGCTGAAAATTATATATTAGATCATTTACGAGAAACGATGGATCATATTGAAAAAGAAAAGATAGATTCAACTGTAAATATGATTTTGGAGACAAACCATGTGTTTGTGTACGGTGCTGGCAGGTCAGGCATAATCAGCAAAGCTTTTGCTATGAGGCTAGTACAACTGGGCATTACAGCATATTTTATCGGAGAAACTATTACTCCGATAGTATCAGACCGGGATTTGACCATACTGATTTCAAATCAGGGAACTACCAAGTCCACGTTGCTGGTTGCACAGGTATGCAAAAAAGTAAAATCCAAGATCATAGTGATAACAGGCAACGACAATGCGCCGCTATTAAAATATGCAAATCTATCATTTATATTAAAAGTAAAAAAAGATAATCCAGAGCTGGCACCTTTAGGTACACTATTTGAATTGAACACGTTGCTATTTTTTGACAGTTTGGTTGCTCAGCTTATGTCTGTAATGAATGAAACAGAAAAGAGCATGAGGTCCAGGCATGCTATATGGGTTTAGAAGGATGAAAAATGAAGATCAATGAGATATTTTATTCAATACAAGGAGAAGGTGTACACATCGGGATACCGATGGTTTTTGTACGTTTTACAGGCTGCAATTTAAGATGTGAGTGGTGCGATACAAAGTATGCATTTTTTGAAGGTTCGCAAATGAGTGTGGAAGAAGTGATGAAAGAGATAAAAAAGCACAAGGTTCGATGGGTCTGCATAACAGGTGGAGAGCCTTTATTGCAAGAAGATGTGTATACATTGATATACCAGCTTTTAAAAGAAGAGTATAATATACTTATCCAGACAAACGGATCAATATCATTAATAGACATTCCTTGTGAAGATACAATATTTATAAATATGGATATTAAGACGCCCTCTTCAAAGATGCAGGACAAGCTTTTAGATTCAAATCTTGAAATTTTGGGAAAGAAAGACAGCATCAAATTTGTGATTGCGGATGAAGAAGATTATAAATACATGAAACAGTTTTTAAAAGAGCATGAGATAGAAAGTGAAGTGATCTTGCAGCCAGAGGGTAACAAAAACTATAAAGAGCTCGTGGAAAAAGTATTAAAAGACCGGTTGAATGTAAGAGTATTGCCACAGCTTCATAAATTGATATGGGGTGATAAGCATGGAGTTTGAAAATAAAGAGGGAATATTAGCAGTTCAGATATCACGAGATGCGGTAACAGAGTATTTGAAAGAACATAGGGTGAAAGTTCCAGAGAATGTTCCAGACAAGTTTAAAATGAAAACTGGCGTGTTTACCACGATCTCCAGCTATCCGTCAAAAGAGCTGAGGGGATGCATTGGCTTTCCAGAGCCTATTTATCCGTTAATAGAGGCATTAGTAAAGTCTGCCATTTACGCAGCCACCGAAGATCCCAGGTTCATGCCTGTGGAGTATGATGAGCTTGATCATCTAGTTTTTGAGGTGTCGTTGCTGACGCCTCCGTCATTGATTAGTATCAATGATCCTGAAGACTATTTTAACATCATAAAAATAGGGCAAGACGGCCTTATTGCAGAATTGGGTGGAATGCGTGGCTTATTGTTGCCACAGGTGCCTGTTGAGAACTCTTGGGATATAAAGACATATCTTATTGAAACATGTCTTAAAGCAGGGTTAAGCCCAAGTTGCTGGAAAAACAAAAATGTCAGATTTTATAAGTTTTCAGGGACTATATTTGAAGAAACAGAACCGAAAGGAACCATTGTAAAAAAGAGGATCTGATCATGGATTATATACTGGACGGAAAGATCTCGAAAGATGGAAACATAATTGATGTTAACATAGGCATTGAAGATGGAAAGATAAAAGAGATCAAAAAAAATATAACAGGTTCAAAAACGATAAAGATTGAAGGATTGATCATTCCCTCAATGCTGGACCTGCATGTTCATTTTAGAGAGCCTGGCTATACATATAAAGAGGACTTTGAGACTGGCTCTCTAAGTGCGTTGTTTGGCGGCGTGAGTTTTGTAATGGATATGCCAAACACTAAACCTGTTACTGACAACAAAGAATCTTTCGAAGAGAAAAAACGGTTAGCGTCTGCAAAGTCATACATAGATTTTGGATTGTTCGCAGCAGTGTCTGAAAAGTATAATGAATATTTTGTTAAAGATGTTCCTGCATTCAAGCTGTATATGTCTGAAACTACAGGAATAAACCCCGAAAATTTGGATCTGTTGTTAGATAACGCCTCAAAAATAGCTGCTGAAAAGATCATATTTGTGCATTCTGAGCTAAAATCAGAGTTTTTGCAAGGCACTGCAAAAAATCTGAAAGAGCATAGCATGATCAGATCGGAAATCAGCGAGATCAATGCTGTTCGCTTACTGATCTCAAGAAACTTGAAAAACATGCATATCACACATGTAAGCAGTCCTGACACCATACCTTATGCGATCAGTGCAGATTACAGCACTGACGTCACACCCCATCATCTGTTTTTGGACTATTCTTCAGATCTAAATGCATATGCAAAAACAAATCCGCCAGTAAGATCAAAACATACTGCTGGCCAGCTATGGAATATGCTTATAGCAGGCAGCATTGACTTTGTAGCATCAGATCATGCTCCGCATACTATCGAGGAAAAAGAAAAAGAATTTGAATATGCACCGTCGGGAGTTCCGAACGTAGAGACCACTCTGCCATTGTTTTTAGAGCGTTACAGGAGAGGAGAGATCACGATAGAACGCTTAATTGATGTGCTTTCAAGAGCTCCTGCAAAATTGTTAAATATTAAAAAAGGTAGCATTGAGCCAGGATTTGATGCAGATTTAATTGCGTTCAAGATCTCTGACACGAAGAAAATAGATGCTAGAAAACTGCATTATAAATGCGGATGGAGCCCTTATGAAAAACTGTCTGCCATTTTTCCGCACACGGTCATAGTAAGAGGAGAATTCAAGATTGAGAACTTTGAGCTGGAAGCTAGTGCAGGCTCTGGCAAATACTATTACGAGGATCACGATAATATTTAAGTATAGGAAAAATATATAGTAGACAATAAAGGAGTAATGCAGATGGTATCGAAAGTAATAACCTCAAACTTTGAGATGATCGGGCAACAGCTTGACTCTATTTTAAAGAGAATAGAAAAGCTAGAAAAAGATCAGGCTGAAGCAATGGTCATTATAAAGAACCTAGAGGGAAGCATTGCTTTCTTAAGTGTTTTATCAGCAAAATTAAACACTAATTCTTATGAAATTACATCTCAGATCGAGGATAAGATAGATGCTATATACAAAGACATTAATGCAGAAAAAGAGAGAATAATAAATGAGTTTGGCACTCTCATTTCTTCAAAGTTTGAAGATCTGGAAGAGAATTTAAATTTAAACGAGGAACCTTCAAAAGAAGATATTGATCAGACTAAATTAAAGGATTTAACACCAGAGTATGATAATTCTAAAGATTCTACCAGTAGGAAAAACATAAAAAGAAAGAGAAAAGATTGAAATATTATCTTGATTTTACCTGTTTTTAAAGAGCGGAGGTTGCCGAGCCAGGTTAAAGGCGACAGACTCAAGATCTGTTTCTGTAGGGATCCGCCGGTTCGAATCCGGCCCTCCGCACTAGAGCATATATTTTTTGTAAAGTTATTTTTCAGAACAGTCTCTAAAACAGTGTGCATTGCCAAGATTTAAAATAAAATTTTAAATAGAATGAACAGATTAATATCAATATGATAGCGAAAGATGCGTATTTGGTAAAATTTGCAAATGAAATTTTTTCAGCAGGAGATTTTGCTCTATTCTCTCTGAACTTTATAAAAAACGATGAATATCACTCATCTATTTATCAGATCGACAGCTATGGAAATACTCAGCAACTAACATATGGAGAACATGAGAAGAACGCGAAATTTATAGATGGCAGGCTTTTTTATATAAGACATGAGAAAGAGAGAGATACTCTAATGGAGCTTTCAGCAATGAAAGAGCCGAGAGAGATTGTATCATTTCATAAGATAAAAGATTATTTGTTGATCAAAGGGAACATGTTTGTAATTGGCCTGGAAGATTCAGATAACAGCCTTCCATTCGCTGCAGACAAGATAAAATACAGGTACAATGCACGCGGGCTCATAAGAAAAAATTACGCTCTCTACACTGTGGGAAAAGAGGTTAAGAAAATTTATTCTGGCCGCTTTGATGTAAATGCAATAGCCTCAAACAATAATAGAATACTCATCGAAACAACTGAAAACATGGATGACTACGATGTTAGCGATTTATACGAAATAGACAACGATGGAATCGTAATAAAAAGGATAACGGAAGAACCTGCGTCAATAAATGGATTTGCAGTTTCCGAGCATGGAAGAATTGCTTTTTCCGGACATTACGGCATTGAGCCGTGGAAAGTAAGTAAGATAATATTTCCTGAAGAAAAAACAGAACTGATGGTGGGCAATGATGCTGATAACTCAATAATCAGTGATTCATTTTCAAGTTCTAGATACAAGGTCAAATTTTACGGAGATACTCTTTATGCAATTGGGCATGAAAGATCGTCTTCGTTTGTATTTCGCATAGGCGAAAAGATTGAAAAACTGACCCCAGATCATGAAAACATCATTGATTTTGATGTTAACAAAAATCTAGCATATATCTATTCCACGCATAAAAAACCATCTATTGTTAACTTTGTGAGAGAATATGATATAAACGAAAATATTAAAGGAGCAGTACCCGATACGATCAATGTTGATGAAGGAGAAGAATTTGCGCTAATACGATCTCCTGATTCACCATCCATCCTTTTTATACATGGGGGTCCGCATAGTGCATATGGACATACTTATTTTATAGAGTTTCAGTATTTTTATGAAAACGGATACAACATATTATTTGCAAATCCGCCTGGAAGCACAGGTTATGGACAAGAATATGAAAAAGCATGTGTTGGAGACTGGGGTGGAAATGATTTGAAGTTCTTGCAAAAGTTTCTGAAAACAGTAAAGGAAAAATACAAATTAACTGGAAAGATTGGTGTGACAGGTGGATCATATGGTGGGTTCATGACTAACTGGATCGTAACGCATGATAATGAGTTTGACTGCGCTATTTCAGAACGCTCTATTTCCAATCTTTTTAGCATGGTTGGAACAAGCGACATAGGGTTCTGGTTCAATGCAATGGAGCTAGGAATAAAAGATCCATACGAAAAGAGTTCTGTTGAAAAATTGATGGCATATTCGCCGATAATGTATATAAAAAATGTAAAGACTCCAACTATGCTTATTACAGGTGAAGAAGATTACAGATGCCCGATTGAGCAGGCAGAACAGTTTTTTGTGGCTTTAAAACTGAACAATGTTGATACAGAACTTGTGAGATATATGGGAGACAACCACGAGCATGCCAGAGCAGGAGTTCCAAAAAACATGGTTGATAGATTGGAGAGAAAGCTTGCATGGTTTGATAAATATTTAAAAAACTGATCTAACTGGATTTCCTGTGCCTCTAATGTAAATCATTATCTTCTGCTACACTAACAATACGATAAGTCAATATTTAGTTTACTTATAGATATACTTAAATAGCAAACTAAAATGCTGGTGGTGTAGTAAGAAAAAGTTTTCAGAATATTTTCAAGAAGATATAAAAAAAATCAAATCACGATCAGTGGGGCTGATCGGGTTCGAACCGACGACCAGCGGGTTATGAGCCCGTCGCTCTACCTAGCTAAGCTACAGCCCCAGAGCTCTAGGTCTATAATGTACCTAGAATATTTAATATTTTCCGATTTTCATCAAAAATATTTATCTTAATTGCAAAGTTATATATTCAAGCCCGTTCATAATAAATTGTTTGATCTGTTAACATTGATCTTATAAGTTTCTCACGTTCTAGATAAATTAAGTGCGCTATTGTTTCTCCAACTGCAAAATATTTCTGTGTTTCTGGAAAAGATTTCCAGCCTCCAGCCTTCAAGTTCCATGATATAGATCCTGCAATTTCATATGCTGTTTTTTTCCCTTCTTTTATAGCTAACAGTATTTCATCAAGCCTGATTTTATGATGATTTTTAATTTCATTTATTCTTTTTCTGTGATCAAATCCCAATTTTCCATGTCCTGGTAAAACCAATTCTATATCCAGATCATATATTTTATCCAGGCTTTCAAGATAATTTTTCAGCGAGTTGTCCAAAGAAGGCCACCATGTAATGTTAGGAGTTATATCAAAAAGAAGGTGATCTCCTGAAAATAGCATTTTTTTGTCTGGCTCATACAGGCACATATGCCCTGGTGAATGGCCGGGGGTAAGCACTGCCTCTAACCTAAAGGTGCCATAGTTTAGGATATCTTTATCATTCAGTGCTTTAAAGTTTATTTTTTTAAATTCATCACTTATCGGATACGTTTTAACAAACATGTTATTTAGAATTTTAAATGCACTATTTAGCTCACTTTCAGGAAAACCGTTTTTATCCATGTATTTATTGATTTCCAGCCAGTATGTAGAACTGTTTGCATATTCAAACACAATTTTATGTTCAACATTACTCAAATACACAGTGGCTGTTGCTGCCAATTTGCTGATTAAACCAATATGATCTGAATGCATGTGAGTTATAAAAAAATCGGTATTATCCAGTTTTACATCAAGCTCATCCAAGGCTTTAATCATTGCTTCATAACATTCTTTTAGATTTAGGCCAGTATCGATTACCAATGATCTTTTAGCTCCCTTGATCAAATAAGAATTCACGAATCTGAGAGGACTATCTGGTAACGGAATCTGAATCTTGAATAGCTCTGGTTTTATTTCTTCAATATTATTGTTGTATTCTTTTTTAAGAACCATCTCTTTTCGTAATCCAGACATTATATTTAATCATTTGTACACAAGAACAAAAGAGAATTTTAATATACTTGAGTTAATCATTATTGTTTATGGAAAAAGCCCAACTTAAAAAAAATGTTTTGGATAACGTTGCAGTAAATGATATAGCCCAGATTAGAGACTTGATGTTAAAATTGCAGAGCGAAGGAAAAAAAGTATACAGATTAGAGTCTGGTGATCCATCTTTCAATGTTTCAGATAATATAAGCAATGCTATTAAAGAGGCTTTGATTACCGGCAAGACCCATTATACAGAGTCTGCAGGTATTCCAGAGCTTAGAGAATATATTTCAATTAAATTAAGAAAAAAGAACAAGATAAAAAATGCAATTTCAGACAATGTCTTAGTTACGAGCGGGGGTACGAATGCGCTTTATATCATATTCAGATCTCTGTTATCCAGAGGCGACAAAGTAATAGTTCCAGACCCTATGTGGTCTGATATTGGAGAAATAATAAAACTTGCTGGCGGAAAGCCAATAAGCATCTCGATCGATCACTATAAAGATTTGGAAAATATTTCAGAACTTGAAAATATCCGTGCTATATTCATCAGTTCTCCTCACAATCCTACTGGCAAAGTGTTTAAGATTGAAGAACTGAAAAAAATTGCCAGATTTGCGGCTGAAAAAAACAGTTTTATCGTGAGCGATGAAGCATATGAAGACATAATATTCGATAATAATAAACATATTAGCCCGGCTTCAATTTATCCAGACACAATCTCAATTTTTTCAATGTCAAAAAGTTATGCTATGAGTGGCTTGAGAATAGGATATATCTATTTGGACCACGATCAGCTGATAGAGCGTGCAAGAAAAATGCTCAGATACACAGTCAATGGTGTAGCTTCGATTGTACAGTATGGTGCACTTGCAGCTTTAAGCAGTTCACAGGATGAGATTGAGAAGATGAGAAAAGAGTACCAAAAGCGGAGAGATATACTTTACGATGCTGTAAAAAATTCAAGATACTTTAATCCTATATTACCCGAAGGTACATTTTATCTGTGGGCACGCATCAAGAGATATCCTAAAGGCATTAAAAACTCATGGGAATTTTCAAGATCTATTCTTGAAAAAGAGAAAATAGGCACTGTACCAGGTTCTGTGTTTGGCAAAAATGGAGAGAATCATATCCGATTTTCGTTTAGTGCAGATACAATGCATATCATTGAAGCATCAAAATTGATAAAAAGAGAGTTATAAGCTTTCAGTCTCTATATTGTTTATTTTCTCTATGCAAACTTGTTTTTATTCTTTACGTTTGATTGCTTAATCAAATGCGTGAGAATGATTTTCATTGCTTCAGAAGATCCGAGTCCCAATGTAGATGCATGTGCGTCTCTAGCAAACCTTTCTATAACAGTACCACGTAAGTATCCAAATCCGCCAGAAACATGAAGACTATTTTCTACACTTTTCATCAATGCCTCAGTTACAAAAAGCTTTGTAGCAGTGCTTTCTATGCTTATAGGCTTTTTCATATCCATCAACATTGCAGTGTTGTAAACAAGAAGCCTTGATGCTTCAAGATTAGTTAATATCTCTGATATATAATTCTGTATATACTGATAATTTATGATCGACAATCCATTACTTTCTCTGTTATTTGCAAATCTAACAGATTCTTCAAAAATTCTCTGCATCATGCCAAGCGATCCTGCAGACAATGTTACCCTTGCTCTTTCAAGCACTGTAGAAAAGATCTTTAGTCCCATGTTTTCAGTGCCAATTATAGATCTTTCAGTGATTGGAGAGTTATTATAATAGAGCGAAGAAATTGCAGTACCTCTCATACCAGTCATATGAATCTTAGGTCCAATTCTAAAATTCGGCGTATTTTTTTCAACCAGAAATGCAGATATTCCTCTCTCTCTCAGTTCCGGTGCTGTTTTTGCAAATACAATAAAATAGTCCGCAACCAGAGCATTTGTGATAAAATTCTTAGAGCCTGTCAGATAATATGTATCATTAACTTTTTTTGCAGTGCTTCTGATACCTCCCACGTCTGTTCCTCCAACAGGCTCTGTAAATGCAAATGCTGGTATTTTTTCCCCTGCTACAATTTCTTTCAACGTTTTCTTCTGATTCTCATTGCCAAAGAAGAGAATCGTGTTTTCGTATAAACTTTTCAATTCCATCAGTATGGCAGTGTTAGAGTCCACGCGCGCAATTTCTTCAGTTGCAATAATTTCTTTGATCTTGCTCGGGTCAGTACCTCCATATTCTTCTGGTATGCCTAATCCTAATATTCCTTCCTCCGCCAATGCCTTGTGAGATTCAACCGGAAACTCTTCGTTTTCATCCCATCTGCTTGCGTTTTTTTGAATATTTTCTTCACAGAATTTCCTGATCTTTATACGAAAATCTTCAAGCTCATTAGAAATAAAAGATATCATATAATAATTCATTGTGTTTCCAATATTTAAATATATTGACTTTTCACCAGACTATCGGCAGATTTTTAAATATCTCTAATTTATAACACTTATACTATAGATAGGATTTTTAGAAAACTTATTGAGAAACCTGCGAATGTGATTTCAGAGCATACAAAGATCAATAAACACTCTAAAAAAATCTCTTTAACAAAAATTTTTTTAATCTTAACAACAATAAATAGATTAAATATGCCTAATATTACTATAAAAAAGAATGTGAATATATCTAAATTTCTAAACAACATACAAATAGACCTATCATATCTTTGCGAAATTATCCTATTTTTTAATCTATCTTTATTTAATTGTTCATAATTTTTAGGTATAAAGCAAATTTTTAAAAATCGTTAGACCTAATCTTTCGAAAAATTGTAGTTAACCTCTCTACTTTTTTTACAGACCGTTATAAAGCCTGGTATATTACCATTCTTGATGACAGGATCTGGAAATTCTTAACTTATATATATAAAATATTATGAGCTTAATTATAAAGACAAAAATAATTCATAATATAAAGCAACACTACTCAGCAATGAAAAATAATAATCTATAAATAGCAGAATGAGTTTTATCGACTTATGGGCAAATCAAACATTTTCGGTAAGAAAGCAGTGTTATCTATTTTAGTTGCTGCGGTAGCTATAATAGGGTTTACCGGCTTTTTGAACATAGTTAATGCACAGAGTTCTAACACGATAATATCATATAGTGTAACAGGTACACCTAACTGGACTGCACCTGGTACGGAATCGTATTGGAAAAACATTCCGTGGACACCAATCTCTTTAATAGAGTCTGTGCAGGGGGGCGGTCATACACCTCAAATCAGTGTGAAATCTGCGCATACTAATACTGACATATACATGCTAATTACTTGGCAGGATAGCAATCCATCATATTTAGGCTCTTCTGCATTTGGATTTAATACAGTTGCAATTCTTGAAGGTAAAAACAGTACAGGTACCTATTATATAGATAACCCTAACAGAACCCAGGAACAGCAGGCTGTTGAAAACGGTACATTAGTAGGACTTTTTCACAATGCGACATACTATTATCCAGATAGAATGGCAATTATGTGGAGCCTTGGTGCAACTTCTGACTGTATGAATCTAGGCGCTAACGGCGGTTCTCTATCCACTGGAGCAGCCAATATTTGGGAATGGGAATTTGGATCTACAGACAACTCTTCAAAAGATCCTGCCTGGAATTTGTGGACAAATACTACTGCAACAGGAACAAACACAACTCCGACGCATAGTTTCGCTTTGAATCTGTACTCAAATCAAACTAATCTGTACCAGGTAGGCATTGGAGGAAACACCTATGCAAGCTGGTATAATCCGGTGCCTGAAACTGTAAATGTAGATCCATATATTGTCTGGACTGCTGCAAACTATTCAAACGGTAACTGGACAGTCGAGTATGCAAGATCTTTCACAACTCCTTCGCAGCTCTCAAGCTATGAGGTTCAGTTTGGTCAGGGGAAAACATACAGTGTTGCATTTGCCATATGGCAAGGATATCAAGGAGAATCTGCATTTGTAAAAAGCATAGCACCATCCTTTTATTCACTTAGTATATCTTCTTCATCACCTTCTAGCACTAGTAGTTTTATATTACCTATCACAACCATATTGATAGCAATGATAATCATAGTAATTCTAATAGGCACTGCAATTATAGCACTAATATACAAAAATCCTGCACATAAAAAATAAACACTTTAATTTTATTTTTTTGAAAATAGTGCGGTTATCAAAATAATAATAGCAAATATGGCCGCAACACTAAAAACAAACAAATACGAGAATTTGTCAGGTAATATTATTGGTAAAGCGTAAATATTAAAGTTATAATAATATGTATAATTTGAAAGTATGTACCCTGCAATCGTTCCTCCAACCACTCCCCCTGCAGTTCTTGCTATCATGTTCATGCCAGTTGCCGAGGGTATTATTTCCCTCGAAACAGAAGTTGTAAGAAGATTTATGGAAGAGACGAGATCTATTGCCAGTCCTGAGGAGATGAATAACTCCCAAACTATTATTAATATTAGATTATTATTGAAAACTCCGAGAAGTGAATATCCAGCAAATATAAGCATTGACCCAAAAATTAAAAAAAACCGCTTGCTAATTTTATTAAGATTAAATCCTACGACTGGAGATATAATAAGCATTATCACAGAATAAGGCAATATAATAAGTCCCGCTTGCAAATAGTTTAAATTAAAACCAAAGATACCGGGATTAGTAAGTTTTAATATAATCGGCTGATAAAACTCAAACTGTGTAACTCCTATAAAAAAAGCTGTGATGTTTGCGATCATTACTTCTCTACTTTTAAGAATATCCAGTCTTACAATCGGATTTGTAGATATCCATTCAATCATTATGAACAATATGAATATGACTAAAGAAAGTGCCATATACCATTGTGCAGAACTAAATGGAAGAGTTAGAGAATATACAAAAAAGAACAATGTAATACCCAATGTAACTATGCCGGGCATATCGATTTTAATATTTTTGTCATTGTAATCTTTCGGAATATACATTAAAACAAAGACCAGGTCCAATATTACAAAAGGAACAATAGTGTGATAAGACCATTGCCAGTTTGACAAATAATCTATCATCGCTCCGCCGATTATTCCCATGCTAGCTCCCAGTGCAAACATAGAACTTAAAACGCCCTGTGCCAAGCCGACATTATGTTTATCAAACTGGTCTGAAATAATAGAATAAGAGATAGGAAATACCCCTGCTCCAATGCCCTGAATGCCCCTCAAGATTATCAGATTAGTATAAAAAACTTGGAATCCGCTTAGAGAAACAGAAATTAAATAAATCAAAATGGAGAGTAACAATATAACTTTTCTGCCATATCTTTCGCTCAACTTAGCTAACAATGCCATGGTAGTCGCAGCTACTAAGAGATACGAAGTGATTATCCATGCTAAACTGGAAGAGCTAATAGAATAATTCAACTCAGCCAGGATCTGTGGTAGTGCTGGAATCATCATAGCTTCAGTGTACATGATTAAAAATGAAGTAAAACTTAGTATGAGGAGTATTCGCTTCTCTTTAGAGTTCATCATCTGTACTAAATACTATTTATTTAATATAATTTTTGAATATTCTTTATTATCATGCTAGATTTCCCAATCTTAGACTGAATTTGCTTTTTCTAGCAGTGATCTATGCTCTGAAGGCTTAAAAAACATCATACATCATCTATAGCTTAGGCTTTTTGACAATACTGGCAAAACTTAATATTTGCCGTAACAATAGGGTCTAATGTGATATTTTTATACATGAATGCAACACCTTCTGGATCTGCGGAAAATTTGTCTACTATACTAATTGTATTTGCAATATTCGTGTTGATAGTAACAAGAAGAGTGTATAGAGGCATAAGAGGCAGGGCATACAGTGCGAGACGAGTGCTTACCCTTCCTGTTTTATATATTCTCATTACCATCGCGTTCATAGTGCCAAGTGCCATTTTAGAGCCATTTTTCTTCATTACTTTTATCTTTATTATTGGAGGGCTTATATTAGGCATCAGGTTTGGGGAGAAAGTTTCATTTTTTTACAAAAACGGCACGCTATATTATAAGCGATCCACTTTCATTCTTTTTTTCTGGCTAATTTCATTTATAGTGCGTATTACTATGGAATTTTTGTTACCTTCTACTTTTATTATAGATATAAGTATTGACTCAATACTTGCCTTAACTTCTGGATTATTAATAGGAGAGGCTATTCACATTATAACTAGCAAAAATAGGTTTTTAGAGAATGATAAAATGGAAATCTTATGATTTATACTTTGAGATAGTATTTATAGAGTGTGCATGCGCAAATCTTAAATATTTTAATTAAATAGGTATTGTGAAGGTAATAAGAATGATAGGAAATATAATGGATTGGCTGATTTTGATAGTAGTAATATTGGTACTGTTCGGCGGCGCAAAAAAGATACCAGAGTTCGCAAAATCGCTGGGAAGGGCCATGGGCGAGTTTAAGCGTGGCCAGATGGAAGTTGAAGAAGAGATCAAAAAAAGCATAGAGTCTAAAAACAAAGATAACGAATCAGAAACAAAAAAATAAGCCATTTTCTAATTAGTTGAGTTTCATGGAGTTTAAGGATATTATTGAAAACTATAAAATTTTAGTCTCTTTTTTAAAACGTATTTTATTGGTTTTTTTCATATTTTTTGTATCTGTGCTTTTCCTTAGTTACAAGATATACAGGTTTAACAACATAAACATCTACTATCCTTATCCCGATTTTTTTCACAGCTTTTCTATTTCATTTTTTATATACATTAAAGATACTACTCTTTCCCATGGCCTGATCTTAATCAATATTAATCCATTTGATCTGATATTTGTTGATATCTATTCTGGGCTTGCTCTTGCTTTAATATTTTCAGTTCCATTTATCTTGTATTTTGCTATTAAGTATCTGTCTCCGGCCCTGTACAAAAAAGAGAAAAAGGCAATATTATACATCATTCTCCCTTCGATAATCCTATTTTTGCTAGGTGCTTCCTTTGCATACTACATTATTTTGCCGTTGTTATTCAAGGTGGTATTGATTTTCGCTTCAGATCTAAATGTTATACCTACGATGAGCGTGCTTGGATTTTTTACGCTCGTAGTAAAAATCATAATTCTGACAGGGTTATCATTTGAAATGCCTGTCATAATTGTATTTTTGTCATACATAGGATTAGTAAGTCCCCAAACATGGCTTAAAAACTGGAAGTATGCCGTAGTAGTTTCTTTTTTTATAGCCTTGCTAGTTTCACCGGGAGCAACAGGTGGAATAATTGAGACTATGATCGGGCTGATTCTCTCAGGGCTCTACATTGCGGGAGCTTTGATATCAAAGATCGTGTATAAGAAATAATCGTAAACATTTACAGTGTTTTTGACAGTTCTTGCCTTAATTCTCTGATTTTAGGCTTGCTATTTAAGGCAATTAAGTCATATCTTTCAAAGTCCAGATAAGGTCTGTAAAGACTAAAAATCTCTTTTTTGAATCGGTTCTGGAAATAAGGCAAATAGGTAATATATTCTTTTGCGCTTTTCATTAGCGTATCAGCTGGCAAAATTTTGTTTATTATGTCTATGCTTTCAGATAAGTACAATTGCTCAGAAATCATTTTATAATATTTGTTTTTTCCATAAATTAAAGAAAACAGGGTAGGAGTGCCGATTATATGTGGCAGATCAAACCATAACCCTGGAAATCCAACTTTCACGTTTTTCTTGCTGATTATAATATCCGAGAGTAAAACCAGTTCTAATCCCGCGTCAACAGCAGTGCCATTTATTATAGAGACCACCAGCTTTGGGGTAGAGAGCAACGTTGTAGCGATGCTATGCCCTATATTTAATATCATTTGGATCTCTTCACTGTTCTCAAACCTGTTTTCACAAAAATTAAGACCCAAAGAAAATGTGTTTTTGGATCCTGTTATAACAATATAATCTATATGCTGGTCTGTAATGCTAACACTTAACGCACTCAATATCTCGGATAATAGTTCTATATCCATATCGTTATTGGTTCCGTTGTCCAGTGCCATAATTCCAATCCTGTCTTCGGTCCAGATTTGCAATTTTTTAAATTCTTTATACATAATATTTACCTTTTACCAAAAAACGAGAATAGAAACAGGTTTTCTGCAGTCAATATAAATTCAAGGCCTAGTGCAACTCCAAATGCACTATAGTCAGATCTTGAAAAAGCATAATAGATCACACCTACAAGAATTATCTGTATTATTAATACCAATGAAGCTATGATCATGATTTTTTTTGTTGTTTTTTCAGAAAGTATCATTGTTTAATATCCCCTCCTCTAATAGATCTCCTCAGCGTTTCTACTTTTTTAATAAATTCAAAGAGTAAATATGTAGTAAACACCGTAAAAACAGACAGCACAATAATTCCGATCAAGTAGATAAAATTAAAGCCCTCTGCAAAAATTGTTGTGAGATTAAAAATCTCACCCATGAATATAGTATCTAACATGACCAGAAAAGCAAAGAATAAAAACAAGATCATAGCTGGATGTCTTTTCATTCTCATGCGCCTCCCGCAACCTTTATAGCACTCTTTTTTCGATATCTATAATATAAAACATAAACTATCAGGATATCATAAGCTCCAATACCCACGCTTATCGGTACCCAGGTTGTTGCCGGCACTGCGACCCCAGGCTGTAAATAAGCCCAGATTGTAAACAATATCATATACTGCATAAAAGTGGTAACAATAGCAATGAATAATGGCCTGTCTCTTGGATGTCTGCTGGAAGACCGATCTAAAAACGGCACTAGTATCAAGAACAATATTATTATTAATAAAATATATACGATATTTGTGCTTATATACTGAAAATCTACTATTTTAAAGAATGCAGCAAGGTACCATTCTGGCATTGGAACTATAGATATGCCAGATCCTACCGGCGGTGGCAATGTCAGAGGCTCCAGTGCTGACCAGATCAATACGGTACCGTACAACAGCAAAGCTGTTCCTAGAGAATATGCCAGAAACACCGGAAACCATGCTATTTTTTTGTGTTCTATCTTCTCACTTTTTGATTCGCTAGATAATGGAGGTGCAGCCTCATTTTTCTCATATAGATAAAAATGCAATCCGAACAGAAGTAATAATATAGCAGGTAAAATCAAGACATGAAAAGCAAGGAATCTAGATAGCTCTGAGCTTATAGTTCCATTACCAGAGAGTATTGAAGACAAAGTGTTGCCTATGTAAGGTATAATACCAGCCATGCCTATTCCCACATCGGTTGCATCCTTGGATATTTCGGTATATGGCAAAAAATAACCTGTGAAACCCATCAAAATAGTAATTATTGACATTAGTATACCCACTATCCATGTAAGTTCACGTGGTTTTTTATAATCTCCAAGATAATAGTTTCTGAAAAAGTGTACAAACATCAAAAATATCATGGCATAAGCCATGTATTGATGTGAAGTTAATAGCAAATTTCCAAATGCCACCTTAGTTAATATATTATTGGATGAAGTCCAAGCCAGATTATTTATAGTCCCATTCGAACTTACATAGTAATAAGGGGTATAATACATAAGCAAAAGCATTCCAGTTAAGGCCAGATAAAAGAACGCTGCGGCAACCAGCGCTCCTATCCAGTAGCTAATATTCAGGGAGTAATCAGGCATACCTTTTAATGGTATATCAGATATGTGTCCTCTAGTATCCAGCCAATTCCATACTCTATCAATAATCTTCATTTGCATATCACCATTTTTAAAATTAACCCATTGTAGTAACAATTGTGTTTTTGTCAGTAGGTGGCGATCCTCCAGTCAAGTCATCTTGATGTCCGTATATGACTGGGCCGCTCATCTTTGTAGCTTCCAGTGTATCAGTAACTGAATTATAGGATAATATGCACGTTGGCAATGGATGCACTGTAGGGCCCCTAATAATTTTAGCACCGTTGGCCGGGTCGTAAGTGCTTCCATGGCAGCTGCACATAATATAGGTATTATACCCCATAATAGTGGGAGATCCTGGCGGATAAAATTTTATGCTTGGCGGTACGCATCCGAGATGCTGGCAAATTGCGCTATAAGCAACAATATTATTATTTGGGCCCACTCCATTAGGCACCGATTTTCCTAGATTCAAGAGAAAAGTCGGTTCATTTAATAGTGGATAATTAAACAGTGTTATTATTGGATTATTTTCAGGAATAGAGCTTGCTTTAATTGGATTGCCACTGGTATCGACCAGGGTTAGCGTTGGAAAAGAGGTAAGGCCTACAGATGGGGCAATTAAATAAGATAGTGCCGGCGCAAATCCGCCTGCAGCCACTACAACAGATCCAATACCTACAATTTTCAAAAACTTTCTGCGAGATTCATCGATTTTATCATTACTCATTCTTTAAATCACCTGAATATTTTTTCTATTTCAAATTGTATAGCTTATCCTTATCACATTTTTTAGGGTATAGATATTAATGCGGAACCGTAGTGGTTTTAATCATTCTGATGCAGACATAGTATTGTCAAAGTTTCAGATTCTTCCACTTTTATATCTATTGTCTTAACGGTCGAAACTATACATCTCTTATACTGAGTGATTTTCTCCCCCCAGTTTTCTCAGGGAGCTTCCCACTTCAACGGTTGCTGGCAGATTCTCCATGGTCATGAATCATGCTTATTCTGAGGTACTTTATCCTAAAGTATCTGGCTTTAAGGATGAAGGTATGCATGGAGCAATTTGCTATCCGCCCACATTCATTTATGTCTTTTGGCGGACAAAAATACAATAACAAGAGCATTATATTAAGTTTTCGTTGCTTACCTATATTGTGAAGAGGTATTTTCCAATTTACATTCGTAATGCGATAAAAAGATTAGAAAAGTTTTAAAAATATTTTAATTCGCGTAGCTGATAACTATAAAAGTATTAACTATATTTAAGTTCATGTAATAAAAATACAGTAACTGCTATTATTACGCAAATAATAGCTATAATACCCCATAGCAGCATAAACTGGCGTATAAATAAAGATAACAGATATTCATAAAAAACCGGAGAAAACGGTCCTATAACACCGTTAATCATGGAAAAACCGCCAAAATATTCGCCTCTTTTGTCCATTGGTGCTATTTTTCCGATAATGCTGCTCATGGCAGGTGAGATAGTATTTTCTCCAAAAGTGAGAAATATTACATCTAAAATCAGCAGATAGAAATTATCAGTTATGCCGATCACAAAAAATGAAGAAGCATATATGATCATACCTAATGATATTCTGTTCATCTCGCTCACGTTCTTCAAAATAGTGTTTATAGGAAGCTGGAATATGATAACAGTCAATCCATTTACTGCAAACAACAATCCGATTTGCCAGCTAGAAAAATAATATGCTCTTGAGAAGAATTGATTCAAAATGTATTCCCATGGCCCTACTGCAAATGAAGACATAGCTAACAAGAAACCAATGATAATAAACAGTTTATCTTCATAAGGAAAGGATATGGTTCTTCTCTTAACGTTTTCAGGTTTTCTGGGGGGTAGCGTTTCGTTCACGAATCTTACATATAAAAACAGCTCTGCGATGGTTCCGATGGCTGGTATGATAGTAACATAAGAATAGTTGAAAATCACCACCAGCCCTCCCAGTGCAGGACCTATTGAAAATCCGATATTCGCAGCGATCCTGACGAGACTGTATGCGTTTATTCTATCTTTTTCAGCAGTAGTATCTGTGACCATTACTGTGTCTGTGATTCCCTGAATGCTGCTCAGAGGTCCAATGCTAATAAAAGCAGCAAATATGAGAAATATAGAATAATTAAAATAGATGCTTGCTGAAATCGTAGAATATACGATCATTAACAGTGGTGGCAAAAGAACTGCCATTTTCTTTCTGCCAAACCGGTCTATCAGATTTCCACCATAAATGCTGGTTGGTATTGTAAATGCGGAGGATATGAAAAATAGCACTCCCACTGTAAAAAAAGAGACGTCTCTAATGGTGATCAAGTATATCGGTATAAATATCCAGCCTCCAGATCTGCCCATCACGCGCAGAAGCTCAGAAATAGAGATCGCTAAAAGTGTTCGATTCTTTCTTAAATTAGCAACGTTTGCCAGAAGTGATGAAACTTTAAAATTACTCATTTTATGCGGAGGAAATATATAGATAGATATAATAAATTTATTTAAAAAAACGATTAAAACTCAAGTTTTTGATAAAAATTATTTTTGTATATTCTGATAAGTGTAACTCCGCTCAACGATATCAAAGCCCATAGTATGATTATATAATCCGAGTAGACCATCGGTTCTGAAAAATCATTGAAAGAATAGTAGAATGACAGTGCTAGAAATATTGTAGATATTGCAGGCAAAATATAAAATATTTTATTATAGAGCTCAGTTTTTATGTAAAATAAAGATATGTTAGTAAATATATGCACAATAATATAGCTTAAGCTGACTATTGTTGCTAAAATAACAAATCCATAAAAATAGCCTAGCAGGTATGATGCAAGTAGTGAAGATGTAACTGAAAATACCAGAATCAGTGCTAGAAATTTAGATTTATTGTTTAAGATAGAAATGGTAGAGAAAGGAATAATATTTTCGTCTTTGATCTTCACATACGCACTGCTAAAAGCGTTTAAATATGATACTGCTAGATTTAAAGAGCTCAAAAGCGTGAAAAACAGAAACAAAGAAAATATTATGATACCAAATCTCTGATAGATATAAGTAACAATAATATAAGGATTAGAGCTGTATGCACTTATATTATTTGCACCAAGGAAAATAATCATAGAAAATGATGCAAGCACCATTACCAGTCCAGAAAGAGTATAAGATATGATCAATGACCTGGGTATATTCTTCTTGGATTCCACGGTGTTTTCAGAGATAAAAATAGCAGAGCCGCTTCCTGCAAATATCAGGATACCGTATACTGTACCGTTCCAAAACCCGCTAATGTTAAAACTGTTAAAAAGTGGGGGTATAACAGGCTTGTAGAATATGAACATCAGGCTGATTGCAAAAATAAATAATAGTTCCAAGATTCCGCCAATTAAAATATATTTGATTGAGGTTTTAATGCCTTTTGAAACTAGCAGAACAACAATAGCTATGAATATTACCATGATCAAGGGTCTAAAAAAATAAACATTGTATCCGGACATTGATATTGCAGTAGCAGAAAAATTGGCTACAAAGAGCGCAATATTTGGCAATATAAACAGACCGTAAAGGATATAGAATAATGTTACAAACAGTCCTGGCAGTTTTCCCAGTGTTTTTCCCACATACGAGAAATAGCCGCCATTCGTTGAGTACTTTTTAGAGAACTTATAGGATGTATAAATTGTAGTATAAGATATAAGAAAAGAGAGCAACACAACTATTGGCAAGTCCACACCCGAAAAAACAATAATCACAGAAAAAAGTGCTACAAAATTTAACATTGGTCCTATCGATGTGAAAGATTGCATTATGGCTCCGCCCATATTTACGGTTCTGTCCATGCTCTTGCATGAGCTCGCTCATATTTAAAATTTATTTGAGCTATTTAAAATAAATTTGTATGGAAACATTTATTAAAGATGTTAAAATGTAGCAAATTATTGAACCTGATAGATAACATTTTAGAGCATATTACGAGCGGTGAAATAAAAAATTATGATGACCTAGAAAAATATAAGATGAAGTTATCTAAAGAGTTCAAGGTTAACCTGCCTAAAAACAGTGACATAATCGCACTTATTCCTGAAGAGGCGCGAGAGCGATTTTATCCATTTTTAAAGAAAAAGCCAACACGCACATTGTCAGGTGTTGCGATCATTGCAGCGATGAGCTCTCCGAGCCCTTGTCCGCATGGAAAGTGTATCTATTGCCCTGGGGGAGTGGAATTTGACACTGCACAATCCTATACAGGAAAAGAGCCGGCAGCATTAAGAGCGATACAGAACAATTATGATCCATACCGGCAGACAATGATGCGAATGCGGCAGCTTGAAAATATAGGGCATTCAACCTCAAAGATCGACGTTATAGTAATGGGTGGTACGTTTACAGCAAGGACCACTGCATATCAAGAATATTTTGTAAAAGGGATCTACGATGCTTTAAACGGTATGCAATCAGAATCTCTCGAAGAAGCAATACAGAAAAACGAGATTGCAGAACATCGTGCGATCGGGTTGACTGTAGAAACTAGGCCTGACTGGTTCAACATTTCGCAGATAGACGAGTCATTAAAATTAGGTGTAACAAGAGTAGAATTGGGTGTGCAAACGGTTTTTGATGATGTTTTAAAATTTGTGAATCGCGGGCATGGGCAGACTGAAATTATAGAGTCTACACAACTTTCAAAAGATGCAGGGCTCAAAGTTGCGTATCACATGATGCCTGGCTTGCCAGGAATGGATCTTGACCGAGATCTTGCGTCTTTTAAGACCGTTTTTGAAAACGATGCATACAAACCTGACATGCTGAAAATATATCCAACTTTAGTGATCAAAAACACAGGATTATACGAGTTATGGAAAAATAAAGAATATGAACCATACTACAATAACGATGTAGTAGAGCTCATGATCAGGGTTATGAAGATAATACCTCGATGGGTGAGGATACAGAGGATACAGAGAGACATACCTGTGCAGTTGATAGAAGCAGGAGTAACAAGAAGTGACATAAGAGCATTGATACAAGACACAATGAGAAGGCGCGGAGAAAAGTGCAATTGTATAAGATGCAGAGAAATTGGTTACAAGATTCGAGAAAACGAGATCAAAAAAGACCAGATGATCGAGTTAAAAGAAGAGCAGTATACTGCATCTGGTGGAATTGAAAGATTCATAAGCATTGAAGACACAAACAACGATGCACTCATAGGTTATTTAAGGCTGAGAAAACCTTCGACAAAAGCGCACAGACTAGAGCTTTCTGACAGTGCTATAGTGAGAGAGTTAAAAGTTGTTGGTCCAGAGGTACCTTTAAACTATGATTTTAGTTTTGGATATCAGCACCAGGGATATGGTAAGGCACTTATGACCCGTGCCGAACAGGTCACGGCAGACTGGGGCTTTAAATACTTATTGGTAAACAGCGGAGTGGGTGCACGAAATTATTATCGAAAACTTGGTTATGAGCTATACGGTCCTTTTATGCGCAAGCTCTTAAAATAACAAAATTAAAATATCAAAATTCTATAACTTGATTATATGTATCCTCCGTGCATCAAAATAAATGAAAAGCTTATTCCAGAGGTAAGAAAACGTGTTTCAAAGAGTCTTGTAGAGAAGGGGTACTCTCAAACCCAGATCTCCGAGATCTTGCATGTAACACAGCCGATGGTAAACAAATATTTAAAAGAAGAGCTTGACAAAGATTATCTTTTTAACGAATTAAACGTCTTTTCAGAGAACATGGTAGACAGAATTGTCAACAAGTATTCTGAATCGGAGACCGTAGACTATTTTTGTGATTTTTGCATGGGTCTTAGAGAATCAGGTAGGTTCTGCAACATTCACTATATCAGCACGTGCGATCACTGTTTCAAGTTCAGAAACGTTGCCGTACTTGGTGAAAAGAAAGAGAATATAGAGCTATTGAAGAAAGCGATACATTTATTGTCGAGCATGGACGTATCTTCAATAACTCCAGAGGTAAGAATGAACCTTGCCTACGCGACCAAAGATGCATCCACAAAAAGCGATGTTGCAGCGATACCAGGAAGGATCACGGTAATAAACGGCAAGATCCGGTCATGGGAAGAACCTGATTACGGATCAAGCAAGCATTTGTCAGAATTATTATTGAGCAGAGTAAAACAGACTAGTTATAGGGCGGTGATGAACATTAAATTTGACTCAGAGATCATGAAAAAATTAAAAAAGTTGAGGTATAAGATCGAAATAGTGGATCGGAGTAAAATAAAAGACCTTTCAAAATACGCGGCGAATAATGGATATGAAGTTCTCGTAGACCCAGGAATGTTTGGAATAGAGCCTGCAACCTACATATTTGGCAAGGATCCGATCGAAGTTGCAAAAAAAGTTATTTCCATCATAGAGATGAAAGCATGAATATTTTGGTCACCTTTCCAGCACCACGCGAGAAATTTGAAAAATTGAAAGAGCTAGGAAACGTATATTTTATGGAAGATATCAACGATCAAAATTTTCTGAACGATATCGATATAATATTTGTATACCGTTGGCACGCAGAATTGGCGAATATTAATATCAATAAAATGAAGAATTTGAAGATAATTCAGTCTTTGCTTGCGGGAGTGGACAACATTCCTTTTTCTCAGATATCTGACAAGATTGTTTTAAAAAACTCTGGCGCTTCATCGGATGTGATCGCAGAGCATGTTTTTGCGCTAATTCTTGCAAAAACCAGAAATATCATATTCCATAATTCAAGCATGCGCACTGGCAAATTTGAGCAGCTTATGCCCGCTATAAGTCTGAGAGGAAAAGTTATTGGGATATTAGGATATGGAAGCATAGGAAAAGAGATTGCAAAAATTGCAAGGGCATTTAACATGCATGTGTTTGGAATATCGAGACATAGGTATCCAGAGCTGGATTTCAATGGCACGCTTGAAGATCTGGATTATGTGTTAAAGAGCTCTGACATTGTGGTGATATCATTGCCTTTAAACAAGTATACTAAAAACATTATAGACAAGAATAAATTGAACCTGATGAAGCATAATGCAATACTAGTAAACATTGCCAGAGGCAATATCATCAACGAAAAAGACCTGTTTGAGTTCTTGAGTGAACACAGGGAATTCACGGCGTGTCTGGATGTTTGGTGGCACTATCCACGTAATGAAACATTCAAACAGGATTATCCGTTCGAGAGTCTTGAAAACGTGATCATGACCCCTCATGTTTCTGGCATCTATGAAGGATATCTTGACCGGATGATCGAGAATGGAATAGAGAGCATATTCAGATTTCTAAACGGCTCTGTGGAAAATGTTGTGGATGTGAAAGATTACATCTAAATACTTTGACAATTTTTTAATAGTATGGAACAGTATTAAAAAATGTTTTTTAAAAAATGAAAAAAATAAAATATTATATTAAATATATGCTAAATGGTGAAAATTTTGGAAATAGATTATCAGTTGATCAGAAATATGACTAAAGAGTTTGTACAGAAGAACATAGTTCCAAACATAAAAAAAATAGAGAAAGAGCGAGCATCGAAAGAGTTTTTGAAAAAATTAGGAGAGCAAGGATTCATGGGTGTGACTGTGCCGCAGCAATATGGTGGCTCAGGGCTAGACATACTTAGTTACGCGATCATACTGGAAGAGATCAGCAAGGCCTCGCCTTCAATATGTGTAATAATGGACGTTCATGACGGGCTGGTTGAATATCCGATAATCGTAAATGGTACCGAAGAGCAAAAAAGCAAGTATCTTCCGCGTTTGTCGACTGGAGAGATGATAGGTGCGTACGCTCTGACCGAGCCTGCTGCAGGCTCTGATGTAGCAGGAATGCAATCTCGTGCAACCTCTGATGGAGACTATTATTATATTTCTGGTACCAAGACGTTCATTACCAATGCCGGCATTGCAGATCTGTTTGTCACGTTTGCCAGAACCAGTGTGGGGCCGAGAAGATCAGACGGTATCACTGCGTTTCTGGTTGAGAGAAACAGTGAAAACATAGAGGTAGGGCCGGACTTTGAAAAGATGGGTATCCGGGGCTCTTATACAAATGAGATAACGATGAACAATGTGAAAGTGCACAAGTCGCAGATATTAGGAAAAGAGGGAGATGGGTTCAAGATCGCGATGGCAGCGCTGAACATGGGTAGAATAGGTATCGGATCACAGGCGCTTGGCATTGCAGAAGCAATGCTAGAAAAGATGATTTCATACTCGATGGAGCGTCAGGCTTTTGAAAAGCATCTGTCTGAAATGGAGGCTATTCAGTTTGATATTGCAGAAATTGCAACAAAAATTGAAGCTGCAAAACTTTTGGTATACAGAGCTGCAGAGTTGTATGACCAGAAAAAAGATGTGCGAAAAGAGGCAAGCATGGCAAAATATTACGCGAGCTCAGTGGCCGTAGAAGCGAGCAGGCTGGCAGTGCAGATCTATGGTGGTTATGGATACATTGAAGATTTTGACATAGAGCGATATTACAGGGACGCAAAAGTGACCGAGATCTACGAAGGTACTAGCGAGATACAGAAACTGGTCATTGCAAGAGAGCTTCTGAAATAGCTACTCATCAACTACTTTTTTGGCGATTGTGTACGGGTCAGCTTTTTTGGCGCTTAGCTCATTCAGGTACTGGTTCAGGTCTTTGCTTTGCAATGCCAGCTCTACCTTTTCTCGGATCAGCTCTTCTATAGCAAAGTTCAGTTCTCGTTTTGCTTTATCAGAATTTGATACTGTAAATTTTTGGTGCTTTTCAATCTCTTTAAACAGATCGTCAATACCCTCTTTCTGCCTTGCAACCGTTGGCAACACCACTTTTTTCCAGCCTTTCTGCGGAAGCAGAATCAAAGAGTTCTGTATGTCTTTTATCGCGATCATAGCCCCTTCCAGCTCTGCCTTGTTTATTACAAATATATCCCCTATCTCCATCATTCCTGCCTTGATCGCTTGTATTTCGTCACCCAGCCCCGGCGCCAATACTACTACCGTCGTGTCTGCCAGGTTCATGATCTCAAAATCGCTCTGCCCGGCTCCGACAGTTTCAATAATTATATAGTCAAACCCTGCCGCATCAAGGATCTTTGTTGCATCCCATATAGACCTTGTTAACCCGCCCCGCATGCCCCTTGAAGCCATGCTGCGCATATATATTCCATACTTATCCAGTGATTCTTGCATTCTTATTCTGTTTCCGAGTATCGATCCGCCAGAGTACGGGCTCGATGCGTCAATTGCCAGTATTGCAACCTTGTACCCAAACTTTGATATCTGCTCGCCCAAAGCTCCTATAAGTGTGCTTTTTCCACATCCTGGCGGCCCTGTTATTCCTATTAAATGTGCAGATCCTGTGTGCGGATATATCTGCTTTATTAACTCTTTTGCCTCTTCTTTTGCAAATGCGTTTTCTACCAGTGATATTCCTTTCGATATCTTGACTGTATCCATATTAAGTATTCCGTCCGCCAGTTCTCTGAGTTTCTTGTTCAATTTTCCACATCCTTGTACTTTCTAATTTCCAGCGCTCTCTTTTTTACATGCTCTATTATCGTGCTTAGAGATGTGCCAGGACCATAGTTTCCGGTTATACCCATCTTCTCGAGTTTTGCCCGGTCTCTAATGGGTATGGTTCCTCCTCCTACAATAGCAATGTCATTTATACCTTTTTGTTTCAAAAGCTTTGCAACCTTGCCAAATGCTGTGAGATGCGCGCCGTTTAACAGGCTCAAGGCAATGATATCCACATCCTCATTTATTGCAGTGTCCACAACCTGCTCTGGCGTTGGCAGCAATCCTGCATATATCACTTCCATTCCCGCATCTCTAAATGCCTTGGCAAGCACCAATGCGCCCCTATCATGTCCGTCTATGCCCGGCTTGGCTAACAGTATCTTTATAGGCCTATTTTTATATGAATTCTGGTTCTTTCCACCCACCATATAGATCCCTTCCTACATTTGATATCTCTTCCAGTGTTGCGTATTCTTCCACTGCCTTCAATATGTAAGGCATAACATTTTCTTTATCGTCGATCAGCGCATTTCTGTACTCTTCTAGCGCCTTTAACACACGATCTTTGTTTCTGCTTTTCTTTACTTCTTTCAACCGCTCAAGCTGAACTTTCTGTGGCTTTTTGTCAATTTTCAAGATGTTTATCTGCTTTTCTTCCTCTTCCTGATACTTGTTCACTCCCACCATTATCTCATCTAGGCTCTCCAGTCTTTTCTGACGCTCGTACGCTGTTCTGGATATCTCTTTCTGCAAATATCCTGCTTTTATCGCAGCCAGCACGCCGCCAATCTTTTCAATCTCGTCAAAATACCGGTAAGCTTGCTCTTCCATCTGGTCTGTGAGCCATTCTATATAATAAGAACCACCCAATGGATCGACAGTGTCTATAACTCCAGTTTCTTCAGCAATTATCTGCTGTGTCCTGAGCGCTATTTTCACAGCTTGCTCTGTAGGCAGAGCCAGCGCTTCATCAAATGAATTTGTATGCAGGCTTTGCGTGCCACCGATCACAGCTGCAAGCGCTTCTATAGTAGTTCTAATTATGTTGTTCATCGGCTGCTGCCATGTTAACGTATATCCCGAGGTCTGTGTATGAAATCGCAACAGCAAAGTCCTCTCTTTTTTAGCACCATACTTCTCTCGAAGTACCTGCGCCCATATTCTTCTGGCCGCCCTGAACTTTGCAATCTCTTCAAAAAAGTTAATTGAAGAATTGAAAAAAAACGAGAGCCTAGGTGCAAACGAGTCCACATTCAACCCGGCCTTTATGCCCATGTCTACATAATAAAAACCGTCTGCAAGCGTAAAAGCTAGCTCTTGCAAAGCGCTGGCTCCTGCCTCTCTTATATGATAGCCAGAGATGCTTATATAGTTCCATTTAGGCATGTTTTTAGTGCTATAAGTCATCATGTCCCTTATCATCCGCAAATGAACCTCTGGAGGATACATCCACTCTTTCTGGGCTATGTATTCTTTCAATATGTCTGTCTGCACAGTTCCTGCAAGCTTAGCAATAGGTACATTCTGTTTTTTTGCAACAGCTATGTACATTGCGGTCAATATAGCTGCAGGAGCATTGATCGTCATTGACGTGCTCACTTTATCAAGGTGAATGCCATTGAAGATCACCTCCATATCCTTCAATGATGTAACGTTAACTCCACATTTTCCAATCTCTCCATCGGCCCTCTTGTTGTCACAATCATAGCCGTAAAGTGTAGGCTCGTCAAAAGCAATGCTTAATCCGGTTTCACCGTGCCTGATAAGATACTTTAATCTTTTATTAGTGTCCTCAGGTGTTCCAAATCCTGAAAACATGCGCATAGTCCATAACTTGCCTCGGTACATGTTTGGGTATATGCCGCGCGTGTAAGGATATTGTCCAGGCATACCTGATATTTCATCCAGTTTGTCTGGCAGGTCCTCTTTCGTGTACACCTCTTTAATCTTTATTCCAGAAGTGTTCTGATACTCTTTTTCCTTATATTGCGTCTGCCTGTTCCAAGGGTCCAGATACTTTTCTTTCCATGACCTGTATATATGTTCTTTATGTACATTTCTTTTTTTAATCTCATCCGCTTTTTCTGCCCAGTAATTTTCTATACTGTCATACATAACTAAATACAATGGTTTTTCCTATATTTAAATATTATCTGCACCCTTTAAAAATACAGTTAACTGTTTAATATTTTTGCCTCTTTGCCGGTTTTGATCTTAAAAGACATCACTGTGCCGGTTAACCTGCCTGCAAAAGAAAAGAAATAGACTAGCTCCAATCCCATTATTATACCCATTAATGCAATCAAATACTGTGCTATAAAACCCCCGATAAGTGATCCTGCAAAGGTCACAATCCCGATAATCATATTATAAAATCCGATATACTGAGCCCTGTACTCTATCGGTGCAATGTCCATCAAATATGCCAGAAACGCAATTGTGGATATAGCAGAACCCACTCCAGAAACTATGTTCAGCAAATACAGGTCAAATACATTGTTTGCAAACGCATACACTAATGGAACAGGTAAAAATAAAATTCTGCTCAATATTATTGGAACTTTGGTGCCGGATCGATCTACAATCTTCCCGAATCTACGGACTGTGAGCACAGTTGCTGCTAGAGAAACAATGTTTATTATCCCAACCTCATAATATGATGCGTTCAAAACTCTGACGGTAGTTATATAAAACAGTGGCCAACTTATAGACATTCCAAAATTAAATATTGCCTGAGATATCAAAAAATATTTAAAATCTTTATTTGTTCTGACCAGCTCTTTAAAGCTGAATCGTTTAGTATTCTTGGTAACAGATACTGTATCTTTCTCTTTAAAGATTATCAAGGATGCTGCTACACCGAGTATTCCTGCAAATAGAAATGGTATATAATAAATTGTATAGTTGTGGATTGGCACCAGATATGTGTAAGCTATAAATATAGCACCTGATGCTAGCATTGCAATATTTCCCAACAATGCAAAGTTACTGTACATCAATCCTCTTCGGTTCTGATGAGCAACATCCGTCATTTTTGCGTTCCATGCAGGTGTTAACATTGCACTCATTACCGATTGTATCAGAATGAGAGTGATAAATAATACTGGATCAGTCTCACCAATCATAAAAAAGAACATTATCGAGCTTATCAAGTTTGCAAGAACTATAAAAATAATGCGCTTATGCATTTGATCGGATAATCGCCCAAAATGAAGCTGAAAAACGTTCGGAAAAACATTTTGCACACCTTGCAATATGCCTAGCTCTGACGAACTGAAATTCAGGCTTGCAGCATAATATGGCAGAAACGGGGACGCAATGCCACTGCTCATGTTTGAAATAACCTGAAACCAGTACAGTTTTTTCAGTGAATCATCTGAACTGGATGGATCTCTGCGCATTATCTTTTGCTCGCTTACTGTTTGAGATTTTAAGCCATCTAAATTCAGTTTGCAAAAGCTTTGAGTTAATGTAACTTATACTTTTATGTTTTCTGAGCATAAATCAAGTGAAAGAAATGAAGCTAATAAACATTATTGCTGTTTTGTGCCCTCGTACTGTTTATCTTGCACACTTCGCTAAAAACGCATCCACAATATTTTTGCCTGTACAGACCCAGAGATTTCGCTATTTCCTGACCCTCTTTGTAATGATCTCTGAAATCTTCATAATAAAACGCAATATTGTATTTTAGTGCCATTTTCTCTCCAAATTCCTTGACTAACTCATGTTTTTGATACGGTGCATAAAGCAATGTCGTGCTAAATGCATCAAAACCATGATCCTTTGCGTATCTGGCAACTTTTGCCAGCCTCTGTACATAACAGAACTTGCATCTGTTTGCTTCATCTATCTCGTTTATTGCAGTTACTTTTTTCAGCCAGTCCTGCATATTGTATTCTTCATCATATATAATATGCACTTTCTCCAAATACTCAAACTTTTTCAGTGTTTCTAAGCGCCTTAAATATTCACTGTATGGCTGTATGTTAGGATTGTACCAGTATCCTGTCAATTCATGCTGTTTTCTTAGGGCCCTGGAAGGATACGAAAAACATGGAGCGCAACAAATGTGCATCAATATTTTCATTTGAACTCAGGATCTCTCTTTTCTAAAAAAGCACTTATTCCCTCTTTGGTGTTAGGTTTGGGAATGAGTTTCGCAAATTCTGCTATTTCTGTCTTGGAAGAGCTTTTATTTAACAGTCTCTTATATGCAGCCACTGCATCTGGGTTCTTTCTGGACATAATGTTTGCTATATTAACAGATTCTTTTATAGGATCGTCAACAATCATATTTACAATGCCCAGGCTTTTAGCTTCTTCAGCTGTCAATACTGTCCCTAGAAATATCAGTTCTCTGGCCTTTCCTAACCCAACATATTTAGGCAATCTGATACTTCCGCCCCAACCGGTTACTACACCCACATTGATCTCAGTCTGCCCTAGCTTTGCAGATTTTGTTGCTATCCTGAGATCTGTAGCCATGGCCAATTCTAGACCTCCTCCAAATGCATAACCGTTTATTGCTGAAATGAATAACTGACTGGATCGTTCCATCAAGTTCATAATCTTATGCCCTAATTCTGAAAAAGATCTAGCTTCTTCTAAGCCAAAGTTTCTTACTGCTGAAAGATCTGCTCCTGCACAAAAACTCTTACCTATTCCTGTAATTATTACAGTTCTAATCTTCTTATTTTTACTTATTGCTGATATGGTCTTGTATAAATTACTCAGATGCTCCATGTCTATCGCGTTTAGTTTATCTTCCCTCTCTATGTGCACTATCGCATATTTTTCAAATAATTCTGTACGTATGCTCATATCTATTCACTAACTTGAAATCTACAAATTGCTATTTAAACATATCTTAATCTCTCTTGATCAGTGATAAGATATATTTACGCTCTCTCTTCATACTTATCAATCCCACAACAACACTTATAAGACCTCCAGTCATGGATAACAATAACAGAATATGCCCCACCGTGCCAATTGTGGTTAAAAACACGGAAATGCTAAAAAATAGCCCTATAACTGCACCTCCTATACTGTATACAAAAAACAGAAGTGTTGTTGTACCGGTGTCTATTCTCCTTCTTAACGCTATTTTCTCTTCTAGCTCTTCATATTTTTTATGCAACTGATAAAACTCTTTTAAAATAGCATCATTGTTCTGATCTACAATCTCAATGATTCGTCTGTTCGTTTCTTTTAAATTGTTTATTAAAATATCTAACGATGGTAAATCCTGTATATTGTTCCTTTTTTCAATAATCGTCTTGATGGTATCTGAGATAGAAAACATAATTGAACATTATTTCCGATAAGATAAATTTATCTATTTATGCAAAAATATTGCAAAATTTTATTTAGCCTCAATGATTTTCCTTCTAAAGTGGTATAATTTGAAAGACTCAACAGATGATGCTCCCCCAATATTCACTAAAGTTTCAAATGCTTTTAAGAATAATTGGATTCTCTTTGACACTTCGTTAGCCCACTTTCTAAACGATGGATTAAGTTTTTTCCCTGCCTATCTGGCTGCGATTATTGCCAGCAATTACAATTATTCATATCTCCAAGTAGCATTTATTATCATTGCTTACCAATTTATGGGTGCCTTAATAAGCCCTTTTGTCGGGGCATATATTGATTCTGTAAAGAAAAAAGGTGTGTTGATGGCTCTGGGACTGATTTTTTTTGCAGTTTCATATCTATTGATCGTTGCACCATATCCAAAAGATATTGCTATATATGGATTTATCATTGCTATGGCAGTTGTAGGAATATTCTCTACGTTTTATCATCCGATAGGATCAATGATCCTGAACCTGAAATATAAAAATAGAGCAGGAACAGTGCTGGGAATAAACGGAATTGGAGGGAGTCTAGGTAGAACCCTTGCACCCGGCATTTTTCTGGCGTATATGCTGTTTACAAAAGACTATAAAACAGCATTGATATTAATGATGATTTCTTTTGCAGCTGTTGGAGCATACCTTCTTTATGATTTAAGAAAAGATATATTTTTTGTAGAGAAAAAAGTGAAAGGTAAAATGAGATATAGTACTCCTATCCTTATCTTGTTGATCGTGATAATTTTAAGGTCGATTGCACTTAATGGCGGAGTGGTAATGATTCCTACTTACTTTACCAAGAGCTTGAAATACAATGAGGTTCTTGTAGGAATAATAATAATGATTGCCTATGCTTCTGCGATTTTCGGACAGCCCCTACTTGGTTATTTCTCTGACCGGTTTGGAAGAAGACTGATGATCTTTTCTACTGCAGCAATTTTTGGAGTATCTGTGATAGCAATGGTTTATGAAACCGGCATCGTTCCCATAACGATTACATTGATAATTACCTATTTTGTGGGATTGACTGGTTTTCCGCTCATAATGAGCATTGTGGGAGATCTCTCAGATGTCTCGTCACTGGCAGAAATGTCAGCGCTTATATTCGGGCTTGGCGGTGGAATAGGAGCTGGAATTGGCACATTTTTCTTGGGATTTCTATCAGATCAGTATGGCAGTAGATTCGGGTTTATAGTAATTGGAGCGATTGCCATAATCTCTTCACTTATTGTATTTTTGATACCTAAAAAGAAAAAATAAGTATGTTATTTAATGAGATGCTTTTGTATAACTTTGAAAGTGATCTGGTTCTTAAATATCAAGCATGACTGTTCAACCACATATTTGAGCTACTCCTCAGCTAAAGCATCGAAGCTTCCTGCTTCAAAGACCGATCTCTGTCAGTACGGATATATTTCATACTAGCAGGATGTTGCAATTTCAATATGCGCACTTTGCTGATTAGTTATGTCTGTTATTATCTTTATATCCTTCATATTAGATCTTTTTCTATTGACGGAAGTCTGTGTATCGCCTCTCTGAAGATCGGAGAATTGCTGCTTTTCTCAAACTTAACAATATTTAAATCAAGACAAATTTTAAGGGTGATAAAGAATTTAGATCACTAGCAAAACAAGTAAATTATTAAATTTTAAAATAAAAAAAATAAAAAAGTAGTGAAAGTTTATATGTGAAGCAGATAGTGTGCAACCATTATGACTATAAATAGAATGGATATCGTATTCACAACTTTGATGAGCGGGTTTATAGCCGGGCCTGCAGTATCTTTTGTTGCATCACCGACAGTATCTCCAACAACGGCAGCCTTGTGTGCATCAGAGCCTTTTCCACCATAGTTTCCTTTCTCTATGTATTTCTTTGCGTTATCCCATGCGCCACCGCCTACTGTCATCATTATTGCGAGCGGGAAACCGGATAATATAACACCTAACAGCATACCGCCTAGTGCTAACGGACCAAGTATGAATCCTACAAAAATTGGAGATAACACTGCAATAATTGCTGGAACAATTAGCTGGTGCAACGCTTCTTTTGTAACTATATCTACTGCCTTGCCGTAATCAGGTTTTTCTGTTCCTTCAAGTATTCCTTTTTTCTCTTTAAACTGTCTCCTTACCTCTACTACGATGGCAGAAGCTGCTTCTCCTACAGCGTTCATTAGAAATGATGTAAAGAGGAATGGTAAAATTGCACCTATTAATAACCCTGAAACTACAAGTGGATTGTCGATCTCAAATGATGTAATACCATAGTTTGCAACTATTGTTTTGAATGCAGCAAATAATATCAACGCTCCTAGCGCAGCACTGCCTATCGCATATCCTTTTGTTACTGCTTTGGTAGTATTACCAACTGCATCTAAAGGATCTGTAACCTCGTTTCTGGTCTTTTCATCAAATCCTGCCATTTCAGCAATACCGCCTGCATTGTCGGTGATAGGACCGTAAGAATCAATCGATATTATCATGCCCGTGCCGGATAAAAGACTTGCTGTTGCAACCGCAATACCATATAAGCCCATTGCGCTTGAGTTGCCGAACGACATGTATGTGATGGAATATGAAATTATTATACCTGCTACTATTACTATAGCCGGAATAAATGTAGCCTGAAGCCCATTGCCCAGTCCTGTAATAATATTTGTTCCTGCTCCTGTAGTAGATGCTTTTGCTATTTTTGCAACCGGTTTAAATCGTTCAGAAGTGTAGTATTCAGATACATATACCATGATAAGCATTATGATTATACCTATCAATGTATCCACGAATATGGCTATATTACTGTTCATCAAGGTATAATCTATAAAGTAAAATCCTATGGCTGAAATGATTACTGTTACTATCAATCCTTTGTACAAAGCAATCATTATTCTCTGATTCTCTCCTTTTTTAATAAAGAACGTTCCGATGATAGTAGCCAGTATCGCTACGCCTCCAACTGCCAGTGGAAATAGCACACCGTTGCTCTTCATATTTATGCCACCATATGTCCCACTTATTAGAAATGCGAGCAACATTGAAGATACTGCTGTTACCACATAAGTCTCGAACAGGTCCGCGCCCATGCCTGCGCAGTCTCCTACATTATCTCCTACATTATCTGCAATAACTGCTGGATTTCTAGGATCATCTTCAGGTATTCCCACCTCAACCTTGCCTATAAGATCTGCTCCCACATCAGCACCTTTAGTGAAAATTCCACCACCAACTCTTGCAAAGAGGCTGATTAAGGACGCACCAAATATATACCCTACCATCAGAAGAGGACTGCCGTACCATATATAAAAAACTATCAATCCCAGCAAAGACAAAGAAACGACGCTGAGACCTGTGACGCTTCCACCTCTGAATGCAATTTTTAGGGCTGGGTTTAAACCCTGTTTTGCTCTTATAGCAGTTCTTACATTAGTTCTAACAGATATGTTCATTCCTATTAAACCTGCAACCGCAGAGCCTGTTGCTCCTACCACAAATCCCAATGCTACTTTCCATGCTTCATTAGTACCAGCCTGGAAGTAATATGCTATAAAAATAAGTATAGCCAGTATTGCAGCAAATATGAAAACGGTAGTATACTGCCTCTTCATATATGCTTCCGATCCCTCTTTTATAGCATTAGAGATCTCCTGTGCTTTCTTGTCCTCAACTGGGATTCTCAATAATAGAATACTCTGGACAGCTGCGTAAAGAAGTCCAATCAAAGATGCCACTAGTATGAAAATTTCCCACAACTGTATTTCGGTGACCATTGTAAATCACAAAAAGAGTAATAATTACAAACCATAAAAATCTTTCCGTTTATATAAAGTGTCAATTTTTTATCAAATTAATCTATAACATTCATAATATAGTTTTTATTTAGCGAATTAGCAAAATATTTTTTTAAATTGTGTAATAACAGATATAAATGCTAGAAAATACTGAAACAAGATAGTTTTAGTTTTTTTAAACAATAACTATTATGATGATAATAGATTATTTAAAATTTTATTTATAAAATATGTTCATCTTTTGAATAATTTCAATAAGCTATGGAATTATATTATACTTCTTTATAAGTTCGCGCTTGAGCCTTTCAGCATTCGGTCTCAAGATGTTCAAATATTCCTCTATCATTTTCATATAATTCAATATTTTTTGAATGTGTTCTGACTCTCGTTCATTAACTGGCAGAGTTTCTATATATGAAAGCATCGGAATGAGATAATTTTCATAAATATTCTGTCTTCTCTTTTCGAATAGATCGATAATATTTAGGTTGGCACGATATGACACAGTGTGATCTTCCTTGATTTTCTCTACAAGCCCGTTCTCTTTAAGAGTATTTAAAAGAGAATATAGTCTCGGAATGCTATACCTCGTATGTTTTTTAAGTTGCTGGATAGTCAAGGGAGTTTCAGAAACTGCCAACGCTGCATATAATATAGACCCCGCTTCACATAATCCCAGTGTATTCAGGATTTTTATAAAGTATTTATCTAATTCTTTAGCCATATTTTCATACCAGTATATTGTTCGTGTTTAAAAAATTTTTCGAACAGTGTATCAATTTTTTAAAGATAAACCCATGATCTTATACCAAACTCTTTTAATAATAATTATGTAAAATATTCGTTGATTATTATTCAAATTTCATTAAATCAATAACGTATATATGGACTGAAAACTACTTAATTTACTAAGTTTTCAAAGTATATTTACTGGCCATATTGATAACTACACAAAAATTATTAATTGCTCTACTCTTCCTGTTTTGACAACGATTTAGATGAAAACGATATTTATAAAAAAAGAACTTTTAATCAGTTATCAATGAAGTGTTGAGAAAATTCTCAAATACAAAAATTTTAATAGCTAATATATATTCAACGAGCTAATGAGCTATCCCAAACAGATTAGAGCTTTAAAATGGTTTTCTGGCAGGCTATCTGGCAGAGACTTTGAGAGACCAATATACGGATCGTACAAAGTATTGCACAACTGTAATTTGCAGTGCAGTTTTTGTAATGTTTGGAACAATCCTGTAAAACCGTTGACTACAGAACAGGCATATAAAGTAATAGACAGACTTGCAGATTCTACAGTTACAGTTTTATCGCTAGAAGGTGGAGAACCACTATTAAGAAAAGACATACTAGATCTAATAAAATATGCCAGTGATAGATCTTTTTATTTATTTGTGACAACAAATGGTCTGTTGTTAGACAAAGCGCCTCTTAACGAGTTCGCAAAGTATCTGGATTTCTTGCATATTTCAATAGACGAAGGACATGGAAATCTATATTTATTAGATAAATTGAAAAGCTATACCGATCAAGGCCTTAAAGTAACTGTTCAAACTGTCGTAACTAAAAATGATGTAAATAAACTCAGGGAAAAAGTGGAAAAAGTAGTTGCCGCTAATGCAAGAATTCTGATCATGCCTGCAGTTACATTTGAAAATATGGAATATGTTACACCTGACGCAAAGGAGATTCATGATGTGCTGTTGGATCTTAAAAAAGAGTACAAGGGTCATATAGTGACCAGCATGGCATTTATTAATGCTATTGTTTCTGATTATACATGTCATTCATATGGCTTGATGATCGAAGCTAATGGAGATATAGTATACCCATGCAGTGTTATAGGTAAAAAAATAGGAAATATCGTAGAGACAGATCTTGAAGAGATACTTAGCAGCAAAGAAGCAGAAACTGCGAGAAATGTCATGAACCATTGCAACAGGCATTGTTTATTATATCTGCATGCCGAGACATCAAATTTTCTCACTTTACAAAATCTTGCATCTTTTATAAAAGATACTGTAGAAGGATATTACGTATAACTTAGTTTGGTAATATGCATAGAATTTCAAGTTTCGCACAGTATATTTTTGCATAATTTTTTTATACTCTGTATCACTGCTGGAATATTATGTATAATTACAATGCAGAAGTTGAATGGATAGAAGGCCGAAGGACAATGATCAATATAAAAGATTTTCACCTGGAAGTAGACTCTCCGCCTGAATTCAACGGTCCTGCTGATAAATTGACCCCTGAAGAGCTTATGCCCGGTATTCTAGCATCTTGTTTACTGACCACTTTTTTAGAATTTAAGGATCGGATGAACATTCATTTATACAAATGGAGCAGTAAAGTAGATGCAGTGTTGGGGCCTTCACCTGAAAAAGGTTTTAGGTTTGAATCGATACATGTACATATACTTTTAAAGGTGAATGCCGAGGACAAAGAGAAAATTCCAAGAGCAATAGAACTCGCACAAAAATATTGTTTTATTTCCAGAGCCGTAAGAAATAATATTGAAGAAAAAGTAGATTTTGAATTTGTAGATTAAAACGGTGAATAAAAGAGAGTTTAAAATACAGAGTGTATTTTTTAAAATAAAAAAATCCTACATTTAACTACCATAATGATCAGTAGCTGAATAGACTTAATGTTTCAGATTCTATTTTTCCTTTTCTAATTTTTTCTTCAAGTCCTCTAGCTCTTCCCTGATCTTCTTATCCAGCGGATTCTTTTTAGCTTTTTCTTCTAGTTCAGATATCTTGTTCTCTAAATTTTTTCTCTTTCTGTTTAAATCTTTTTTACTGAGTCCCATATTTATATCCTTAGAGGTAAATACTCAAATTACTATATTTAATTTTTCATTAGAACTTTGGCGATAATATCCAGTTGTATAAATAATGTTTTTTACTCAAATTTTTATGTATAATACATATTTTGTGTTAGTTATTTATCTTATACTAAAAACAATTAAAAAGATCTGCCCTGTCCTTGCTCAGATTAAAAAATGATCAAAACGTCAATTTCCACCATAGCATTAGAAATGGGTTTAGTTTCTAAATCTCTAATACTCAGTTTTATAAAAAGCGCGGCATATCAATTTTTAGGTAATATCCTATTCTTGAACTTAATTTTTCTACCTTCTTGGTTTTTCACTATGTTATGATTTCTGCCTCTTAACATCCACCTTTGAAAGTTATCATCTCGTTGATGCTTAAAATTTGTGGGTGCAGCCCAATATCCTCTATGCAAATGTCTCTGGAATTGCTTTTCTCATTATGTTTTATACTCTATTTTATACATTGCACTTCTGCTATTTATTTTTCTAACAGCTTTTCAGAGAATATAGTTACATTGCTAAGTTGCTCATTATCTATCTTTATGCCTATACCATGTTCGTTATAGGGATATATTCTGCCATTTTCCATCTTAAATGGATTAACAACGATATCTCTAGAAAAATATCTGCTGTTGGGAGAAGTATCACCAGGATAATCTATTAGGTCAGTCGATGCTAATGCAATATTAAATGCACGTCCAATCCCTGTTTCCAACATGCCACCAACCCAGGCATGACCATCATGCTCTCTAGCTGTTTTTGCTATAAGAAGCGAATTATAAAGTCCTCCAACACGTCCAGGTTTAATGTTTATTATATCCGTTGCACCTATTTCAAATGCCTTGACTGCGTTTTCATAACTGGTGATAGACTCGTCAAGGCAAATTGGTGTGCTAATATTCTTTTTGAGTATAGCGTGATCTATGATATCATCATGAGAAAGAGGTTGCTCAAGATAGACCAGATTAAACCGATCCAGGCTCTTTAGGAGATCTAAATCAGAGAGTGTATAATCTGCGTTTGCATCGGCACTGAGCGGTATCTCTGGATAAGTATCCCTTATCGCATTTAAAATGCTAAGCTCTTTGCCATGTGCTATTTTTACTTTGATTCTTTTATATCCTGCCTTTAACGCATTTTCTACGTTGTCCAACATCAGTGCGGGATCATCCATGCCGATAGATATACCTACGTCTGCGTAATTTTTAGATTTGTAGAGCATTTGGTACAATGGAACTTTTTCTTTTTTAGCTTTATAGTCCCAGAGCAACATCTCTATTGCTGCCTTGGCCATATTATGCCCCTTTACCTTACTGGCTCGTTTTATAAATGTTTCAGGCTCTGGAAGGTCAGAGATGAGTTTTAAAAGGTGATCTTTTATTATATGCATAGCCGTAAAATTATCTTCATAGCTATAATACGGATTTTCATCGGTCACACACTCAGAGTATGCTTTTATGTTGGAATCTGTTAATTCGAAGATAAGTGCTACTTTGTACACTGTTGTGTCGAAGCTCGTGGTGAATGAACTTAACAGTGGCATTTGGATTTTATATAATTTAATAGTTGCCATATTCAAAAACTCCTGTTATTAATAAAAAAAGTAGAGACATACTATTATATATTATTTTCTAACAGATTTATGAAGCAAATTAGCTTTAATAGATAAAAGAGGCAAGGATAAAAGAGTAACATAAGGTAAATATACGAGTTTAATAATAATGTTTATTATGGATAAAATAGTTAAAAAAATATATGAATATTCTAAAGAATTAATGGATAATAAGCTTGATGAAAAAAGCATTGAAGAAATAAAAAAAAGAATTGCAGACTCTATAATAGTATCTTTTGGATCCAAAGATTCACAGCCTTTAAAGATAGAAAAAGAATCTTTATTGCCCTCGAAAGGGTCCTTAAATTCTAGAATTTATTTTACAGATACCTATGCATCAGCTGAAACTGCTGCTTTTATTAATGGATCTATGACTAGATACTTAGATTATAATGACACATATTTATCTAAAGAAGCACTGCATCCTTCAGATAACATACCACCAATATTTGCAATTTCTGAATCTTTAGATATAGACGGTTTGCAGACTATTCTTGCTATTGGAGTGGCATATCAGGTTATTGGAGCTCTAGCGGATGCTGTTTCAATCAGAGATCGTGGCTGGGATCATGTGACATATATATCTATTTCCTCCGCTGCCGGCATTGCTTCTTTAATGAAACTTGATTCAAATAAATTTGAAAATACCATAAATTTGAGTATTAACAATAATATTAGCATGAGGCAAACAAGAGCGGGAGAACTTAGCATGTGGAAAGGTTGCACGGCCGCAAACGCAAGCAGAAACAGCGTATTTGCCGCCTTGATAGCAAAAAATGGATTTACCGGGCCTTCTCCGATATTTGAGGGGGAGATGGGTTTCTTTAAACAGGTTTCAGGAGAGTTTGATTTAAGTTTAAGAGATAATAGAATACTAAGGACCATGATCAAAAATTACCCTGTAGAGTACCATGCTATGAGCGCTGCTGAAGCAGCTGTAAATTTAAAAGATAAACTTGTTGAAAACATAAAAAGCATAGAGGTTGAAACCTTTAGAGTTGCACATAATATAATTGTCAAAGATCCAGAAAAGTTAAGACCTAAGACTAAAGAGACCGCGGATCATAGTATGCCTTACATAATTGGATATGCATTGAATTATGGTTCTCCAAACTTAGACACTTATTCAGATAAATTTCTAAAAGATAAAAAGATATTAAACTTAATTGACAAAATGCATTTTGTGATAACAGATAAATTTGATAAAATGTATCCAGAGTACCTGCCAGTAAAAATAAAGATCACCACTGATTCTGATGAATATGTAGAAGAAATTCATGCACCAAAAGGGCATTATAAGAATCCATATAGCTGGGATGATCTTAGAATAAAAGGTAATCTGGTAATGGGAGAAGATAATTCTAAAATGCTTGTAGACTTTGTAAAACAGTTTGATAAAAAGAGTGTTAAAGAGCTTATGGATGTGATTGAAAATGTCAATATTAAGAGATAATGTTAATTTAGGGCCAGATATCTTCAGTGAATATCTAAAAAGTGAGTTTATTGTAGCTCCAGGAGTTTACGACGGAATTTCTGCAATAATAGCAGAAAAAGCTGGATTTAAGGTACTTTACTTGTCAGGATCAGGAGTAGCTGCAAGAATGGGGTTACCAGATCTAGGTATTACAACTTTGACAGAAGTGGTAGAAGAGGCACAAAAAATTATAAACGTAACTAAAGCGCCTTTAATAGTAGATGTTGACACAGGTTTTGGAGAAGTTTTAAATGTAGTAAGAACTGTGAGGTTACTTGAAAGCGCTGGTGTTTCTGCAATTCATTTAGAAGATCAGAGCATTCCTAAAAAATGTGGTCATTTATCTGGAAAGAGATTGATCTCCGAAGATGAGATGGTACTTAAAATCAAGGCCTCTGTAAAAGCTAGAAAAAACACAAATTTTAAGATTATAGCCAGGACTGATGCCAGGGCTGTGGAAGGTTTAGAAAAGGCCATTGAACGTGCAAAAAGCTATGTCTCTGCAGGGGCAGATATAATATTTCCAGAAGCGCTAGAATCGAAAGAAGAGTTTGAATTATTTGCCAAAGAACTAGATATCCCATTATTAGCAAATATGACAGAGTATGGCAAAAGCCCATTATTGAGTGCTAAAGAATTAAAAGATATGGGTTTTAAAATTGTGATATTTCCACTCACTGCTTTTCGCGCATCACTAACAAAAATCAAAGATATTTATGCTAAGCTTTACAGAGAAGGCACTCAGCGTAATTTTATGTCTGATATTATGCATAGAAAAGAATTCTATGAGATTATTGATTATGATTCTTATGAAACAGAAGATTCAATTCTATATAAATCTAGCAAAGAATAAAATTGCATAATTTTGCAATATTAATAAATTATAATGAAAAATTGTTCAGTAATTTTTAAATAATTTCTTTGCATGACTGATAGATGATGATAAAGATAGTTTTAGGATTTGATGAATCAAGAGGTGCAGTGTCAGCGGCAGAATATATAAAACGATTGAATATAAGTTCAGTATTAGCAGTAATAGTATTTCCAAACAATTTAAAACTTCCATTAACTTTAAATACTTTCAGTGGGCCTAAAGTATTTGAAAGCATTCCAGATCTTCTTTCAGAGTTCAAAAACATACTAGAAAATATTTATTCAGATAAAAACATAAAGGTGGAAGTTAAAAATATTTACACAACTGCATCTAATCCAGGCGTTGATCTTATTAAGATTGCAAATGAAGAGCATGCCGATTTAATTGTCAGCGGATCTCGTGGACTTGGTAAAATTGGAGCACTATTTTTAGGAAGCGTCAGCAATTACTTAATTCAAAATAGTAACATACCGGTGCTTGTCGTAACATCAAAGTGAAATATCACTCCGCGAGCTTACGCTTTGTGTTTCACCTTGCAAGCCTCGCTTCAATAGCAATATACCCGCCTTAACATCTCTATCTAAGATCAGACTATGGTTTGATAGCTTAATGCTTACTCATTTTCTTTGCTGTATATAGATAAAATAGTTACGATCACTTTTCTGTTTATGATTATTGACGTGTTCATGCCTGGAAGCTTTATGTTTAAATTGTCAAACACTGCAGTGCTTTTAGTACCTTCTATAGCTTCGATAACGCTCTCAATTATAGATTGTTCTTCTGTCATATCATGATCGATACAAGCACTAAGATTTAAGTTTTGTATCCTCAGCACATTTTTTTATGCAACTCCAATTTGTAAGCAAAGTTTAATAATAGTTTTAGCTATATTCTATCTGGTTTCAAACTTTCTGAATTATTTTGTAATTAAAAAGAGATGAGTATTATGAACAACAAGACGTTATACGGAATAATCGCAATTATCGTAGTGATAATTCTGATTGTATCTATAATAGCAATTGTCCAGCCCCAAAAATCATCAGCGCCCACCCTGTCTATCACTAGTAGCACAACCTTTACAACGGTTGGACAATCCATATCTTTTATAGCATTTACCTCCTCTGGTGTCTCTACAAACAGCGTTTTGATCAATTTTGGAGATGGATCCACAGCCACTGCTAACTATTCTTCGAGCGCGAGCGGATACATTTCATCACACACATATACTGTTCCTGGAAAATATCTCGTCACTGCGTATGCCACCATTAACGGCGTTAAAGTAAATAATCTGGCAAGCATACTTGCCATCACGGTCACTTCAAACACTGTATCTCCAGCACTGGCCAGCGAGATCACAGAGCCCGTAATAATATGTAGTTCTCAGATCTTTACAAACACGACTGTAGTAAACATGTCCGCATCGTCGCTCCAGCCTCCTACAGCAACAAACTGGACTATCGGTTATTATATCTGGAACTTTGGAAACGGAGCTACAAGAACAGATTATGCAGTTTTGAACAATACTTCAGGTTCGTTCATGCCTGACAACATATCTTATACATATCCTGCTGCAGGTACCTATGCCATCACGTTAAGCGTGATCACGTTCAATGCTACTAACTATGCCAGCTCAAATTACACTTTAAACGGTAATAGTTATCTCTATTATCCAATTTCAGATCTTTCTACAGTACTGTCAAGCGGACTATATCAAAATAACAGTTATGAATACACGATTTTAATAGTGCCAGCTGGAACTGTGGCAAAGCTTTCTAAAAGCGTAGCTGCAAATACCAACGCTAACGAGATAATAAATGCAGAGCTAGTTCCAGGCGGCCCATATTCATTTGATCCGGATATTGACTACGAGATGGTGGGCGGGGAAGTGATCTTGAACGTTTATGAGACTTTGCTGGCATATAATGGCTCATCGGTCAACGTATCAAACATCTTTCCTATGGTAGCTTCCAAGATACCCACAGTAGCAAACGGCGGTATATCTTCAAACTATCTAAACTATACATTCTATATACGAAGTGGTCTGAAATTCTCGAATGGCGACCCTCTGACTGCATGGGATGTCTATGTGAGCTATGTAAGAGCACTGTTGTTTGTTCAAGGCTCTCCCGGAACTCCAGGATGGGTCATTGCTTCCGATCTTTTGCCAGGCGGAGGCTTTGCAAATAACGCAACATCGTATCAGAACATCACTCACGCAATCACGTACAGCAATCAGAGTCAGAGCATTACATTCCATCTTATGCAGCCAAATCCCGCATTTTTAGAGTATCTTTCAGACCTGTACTATTCTGCCATTTTGGACTGGAACTGGCTGGTAGCACATGGTGCGGGTATTGCATTTAATGCTGCAGGCTTTGCAAATTACACTCAGTATGGAAATGAGGTAGATTACAATACCTATATTCAATATAATGCCATGGGTTCAGGACCATACAAAATATTAGATTATGTGATGGGGCAGTCTATAACTCTAGTGCCAAATTCTTACTACACGCCCATTCCAGGCATTCCCGGGTATAACCATAAAGCCAACGACACGATACAGATAGAATGGATCAAAGATCCGGAAACCGAGCTGTTGATGTTGAAAGGCGGACTGGCAGACATATATTACGGACTGCCAAATTACTATTATTCAACCATTGCCAGAGAAGAGGCAATGGGAAATATAAAAATATACTCATTTCCAACAATGAGCCTGTATTGTTTTACAATCAATCCGGACATTGACGAATCTCTGCTTTCTACGCTTGGCTCCAACTTTCACATACCCCAATATTATTTTGCTAATCTGGACGTAAGACGTGCATTTGCAGACTCGTTTAATTACCAGGTCTATCTGAACAACCTGGTCGGTAATAAAGAATATGGTGCAAACTTCTCTTCTGGATATGTAGGGTTTATCCCTAAGGGCATGCCTGGCTATCAAACACCGCAACAGATGGCTGCTGCAGGAGTGGTTCTGCCAACCTATAATCTCACGCTTGCAAAACATTATCTGGAGGAATCTGGGGAATACAATATAAGCATCAACATACCTGCTATAGTATATGCTGGAGATCCAGTAGATTTTTCAGCAGCAGCAATGTGGGGCCAAGCACTGAAATCTATAGACCCAAACATAGTAATGACACCGATGTACATGACCTTCTCGGAGATCATGGGTTATGACGTTCCGTTTGAAGATCCCACGCCTATCGCTATGTCTGGATTTGTTCCCGATTATCCGTTTCCATCAGACTATATACAACCATGGCAGATAAACGGCACTAACGTCTCCATGATCGGATTGGACTACTCTATTTTGAACTATAACCAGACTTCGCAAGTGTTACAGATGGAACAGGATGTTGCTAGTGCACAGAGCTGCCAAAACATAACAGAATCTTTAAAATACTATGATGCTGCAGAAGACGTAGTTGTAAACCTTACCGCGTTCGTATACACTCAGCAAGTTAACTGGTTCTGGTACTATTCCCCCTCTTTGAAAGGTGTACAGTATGAAGAAGGGCCCATACTTGGCGGTGCTGGCGCTACACTATATATATACCTTTCTAAATAAATTTTTTTATTTACTTTTTTTTCGCTTTAATCGGATTTTAGAACCGGTACCAGAATCTCTTCTTAAAGCATAGAGATATAAAATATGGGAAATGAGACAGAAAAAATATAAATAGTGTGCAACGATGCAAGAACATGACGAATGAAAAAGAGCACAGATCCAAAAAAGCATTTGATAAAGGATTAGAGTTGTTTAATAAAGAAAATTATGAGAAAGCGATTGAGAAGTTTGATGAGGTTATATCTCTGGATTACATGGACGTTACAAGTCATATATTTAGAGCTAGGACATTGTTGATACTGGAGGAATATGAAAAGTTAGAAAAAGAGCTGAAAGAGATAGAATCGATTAGTCCTAACGATCTGAATCTTTTAATTTTGAAAAGTCGATATTATAACAAAATTGAAGAGTATGATAGAGCATTGAAAGAATCTGAAAATGCAGAGAGAATATATCCAAGAGACGCACTTGTCAGGTTCGAGAAATCTATAGTGCTGGAGAACATGAACAGGCTTGAAGAGGCATTAAATGAGATAAATCTAGCCATTAATTTTG
>JAVYRZ010000003.1 GCA_038729465.1 Thermoplasmata archaeon | reverse complement strand
ATGTTTGTATTTTAAAAACAAAGATGTTTCAAATAAATCAGTGTATTATTCTATACATAACTCATTAAGTAATTGCGCATAATTTTCTTAAAGTTTTATTAGAATTGCTGAAACTTCTGAATTGTTCATTAAGTTCTAATACAAGATCACAAATTGATGAAAAATATGGATGTTCTAGTTTTCTTATAACTTTTCATACTCTTTCTATCGCATTAAGCTCTGGAAAATATGATGGTAGATATTCTAGTATTACATTACTATTTTCAAAAAATTCGTTTAGCAATGCTGCATAATGATACTTTGCATTATCTAGTATTATCTATATCTTTTTTTGGAGATATTTCCATAAGATAATCTCTGAATGTAATGGCGTTATAACCGGTTGTTATTTTTGTGTTTTAATTTATTTTTTTGATCTTTCTTTTGCAGTATATCCAGTAGCTTGCTCTAAAAATTCATTATATTTTTTTATGGTCTCTTCATAGTCATCTTTATTGTTATTGCTTTCTGTTTCTATTAACAGTTTATTGTCTTTCAAGATAATTTCTATCTTTGACAACGCTTTATAAGACACAATATATTTATCATTGTCCTTTTTGTATGTTCCAAATATAGTTTTTAATATTGTCTCTAGCTTTTCAGTATTAAGTTTTACAGATCTTTTTATACTGTATGATCTCATGGATAGGTCCTCCGCATAGTTCTTGGATAAGGTACTGCCAACTTTATATGTTCTAATCCTGCAATCCACATTACCAATCTATCAAGTCCCAGTCCAAATCCAGAGTGTGGTACAGATCCATATTTTCTCAGGTCAATATACCAGCTATAATCATTAGGATTAAGATGCTCTTTTTCAATTCTATCAAATAACTCTTTCGGCTCATAAATTCTCTCACCGCCCCCTATAATCTCGCCATATCCCTCAGGTGCCAGCAGATCATGGTTAAGCACCACTTTTGGATTATTAGGATCTGGCCTATGATAAAAAGGCTTTAATTCGATTGGATAGTTTGTAACAAATACCGGTACTTCAAATTTTTTAGTTATTGCATATTCTTCATCAGCACCCAGATCTGCACCATAGTCAATGTCTAAACCCACATCTTTTCCAATATTAATTATATCTTTATATTCAATTCTCTTGAATGGTATCTTTATATTTTGTAATATAGATATGTCTCTTTTAAGATACTTTAGTTCGTCAATTCTCTCATTCAGCACTGAACTTATAATATATTCGATCATTTTTTCTTCAATGTTCATCATCTCTTCATTAGATACCCAAGCCACCTCAGCCTCAGCGTGCCAGAACTCAGCAAGATGCCTTCTAGTCCTTGATTTTTCAGCCCTGAACGAAGGGGCGACAGTATAAACTTTTTCAAGAGCGTAAATAAAAGTTTCAAGATAAAATTGAGAGCTTTGAGTAAGGTACATTTTCGCTCCAAAATAAGGAACTTCAAAAAGTGTGGATCCGCCTTCTACTGCACTGCTTACAAACATAGGAGCCTGTACTTCATAATATCCTTCTTTTTTAAAAAATTCGTGCAGTGAATAAAATATAGTCGAGCGAATTTTCAAAATAGCGGTCATTTCTCTGCTTCTGAGCCATAGATGCCTGTTATCTGATAGAAATTCATCGCTTTTATCTTTAGTGATAGGAAATGGTTCAGCGCTGTTAACAACCTTAAAACTGTCGCAATCCAGTTCATAACCCGTAACAGCTCTTTGATCTTTTCGGAGTGTTCCTGATACTATTACTGAAGATTCTATTCCTGCTTTTTTAGCATTTTCAAAATCAGTATTTGATACATTATCTTTGGAAACTATGCATTGTATTATATTGCTAGAATCGCGTATTATAATAAATAGTATTTTTCCACTTTCTCTAGTTCTGTAAATCCAGCCTTTAAATTCTATTTTTTTATCTATATATAAATCATTTAAGCAACTATTTATATCCATAGTTAACACCAAAATGTAGAAGAATATTTATACTTTCTTAATTATATCACTATAATAATGGGTATTTCTATAAGTGGCGAAATTTTCCTAACTTTGCCTTACGATACTGACAGAAATTATGAGTCTTTAATTAGTGCACTTTATTCAGACGTATATAGATTGTATCTTATTACTACCGAAAAGGGTGAAAATTATGAAGCCTTTCCTACCGATCTGGCATTTTTATCTTTAGCGCCCAGAAGCCTGATCTTACCTATGGATATATTTTTGAAAACGTATCAAAAAAAAGAAGTCACTGAGCCATCAGAGATCGAAAAAAGCATGGCTGAATTCATTCCGAAGATCAAGGTTTATTCAGCAGAGTTAGAGCAGCCTTTAAAAGCTCTAAATGAGGTATTTTTAAAAATTTGGAACATAAATGCAATATATTTAGACAAAAGACCTGTTTTATGGTGTGATAACTGTCATACTACACTTACTAAAGCAGAAACTACTATTCAAGATCGCATAAAAAAGAAATTATATATTAAATTAAAGATTGATAAAGATATTTATTTTATTTGTAGAGACATTGATGAAATTATAAGAAACGTTAGAGGAATAAATGTAAATCCTCACGAAACATTTACTATCATGGCTTTTGGTACTGAAAAATGGATAGTACCTGAACGCATAGAAGATGATGTAAAAAACAAAATTGGTATATTTGCAGTAAATGTTTCGAAGAGCTCTGGCAGGATTATTCTCTCCTATTTTAAAGATGTCCCCACACTGAGCATTGAAAAGATGGCTTCTGGCCCTTTAGCTCCTTCAAAAAATAACGTACATTACGAATTAATGAAAAATATTGATTATCAAAAATACAACCCTGAGTTTGAAGTTATATATACAGAGCAAGTCAAGCTGAAAACAAGACATTGTATATATTGCAACGAGCCCGTTTCAATGCAGGAATTAGATGCTGTATATTTAAAGCCGACCATGATTAATTTCACTACTATTCCCGCAAATATTCTCAAAAACTTCAATTTTTCGAATCTATTAATCTCCAGCAATTTAAAAACTGTTCCGAAGATGCCTTTGTTAAAGTGCCATAATTGTGGTAAAGTAGAGATAGGAGAAAAGGAAAAAAAATGCAGTTGCGGAGGTGTACTTACTCTAAATTTCGGGTACGATCCTCACTTTTTAACAGTTGGTGTATATTATCTATTACGTAGTACAAAAAACATTGGTTTTTTATATAAATCTGAAATTGAAAAAAGGGCATCTTTATTTATGGCTTTTTCGCATTTGAGAACGCAATATTTTACAAAAATAAAAATAGTTCCGGTTATAAATCAGAAAATTGAAGATTATCTGACTCAATACGATCCTCCAACATTTAGATTAGGCGTATTACTAAATGAGAAATTAGAGCTTAGTGCTGATAGTTTTAAGAGCGCGCGTAAATTTATAAAGCGGATAAAAGATATAGTAAATTATTCGAAGATATATGGGGTTAGAGAGAGCTATGACTTAGATAGATGGATCTTATCTAAGCTTGAGAAAACAAAGCAAGAATATGTAAAAAATATGGATATGTTAAATTATAAAAGAGCCTTTGATTCATTAAAAAAATTTGTAGATTTTTATTTTTCAAAAACATATATAAAGCTCACCAGATTCCAGCCCTTACCAAAAGAATTAATATATGGTATATTTGTTCTCTCATATCCATTTATACCTTCAATTATAGACACACTAAAACTGAGCTATGGCTTTGAAAAATTAAATTTAAATTTGGGCGAGTTTGAAATTGATGAAGAGCTAGAAACTCAAATGCAAAAATTTTTAGATATTATTAATAGTGTTATGAGAATAAGAAAAAAGTACAATATACCATTAAAAAAACCTTTAAAAAGATTAGTGTTGGTAGGAAAGGATGAAGACCTTATATTTATAAATACTAATATTTCAAAGTTGTCAATTATGACAAATATCATTAGAATAAACACTTATCCTCAATGGCGGGAAATAGCCCTGAAAGTTGAAGCAAATAGAGAAGCTATAGGGAAAACATATAGACAGTGGCAAAGTAAAATCTCGGATTTATTAAGCTCTCGAGATCCTCTAAAAGTGAAAGAGGAAATAGATAGAGGCAGTTATGAGCTTGGAGTGGAAGGGCAGACGATCAGCATTACAAAAAATATGGTTAATTTTGTTCAGAAAGTGCCTGATGGCTACGAAGAATTTGACACTCCATTTGGAAAAGGGTATCTATATACCCTACAAGATGAACAAACTAAGAAATTGTATATTATCAATAAAATAATAAGAAGTATAAAAATTATGAGAAAGGATATAAATATGGATTATGATGATTATGTGGACATTTCAATAAGCGATATTTCTGATGTAAAAGATATGATAAATGCAAATAAAGAATATTTTTCAAGTAAATTGCTGTATAAAAAATTGAATTTTGACAGAGAGGTATCTGGATCATATATAGTTTCATGGAAGATCATAGAATACAATATAGATATTGGAATAACACCGTTGTTCCGGTCAAACGTATTAAAAGCTTTTGAACATATACCGGCAATAAATAAAGATCTAGCACTGAAATTATTTGATGCTAATATAACCAGTGTCTATGAGTTAATGCACCAAACTGTAGAATCTCTGCAATCATTACAAATAGATGAAAATATTGCAAGTAACATCATTGGATATCTAAAAAATAAGGAAAAATTTGAAGTGATTAGAGAAAACAACAAATATCTATGTTCGCTATGTGGCGCTGAACTAGAATTAAATGAAGATTATTGTCCCAGATGCTTGGCCCCTCAAAACTGGCAGAAAATAAGATTATCATGATTTTATCGCTGCTCTAGACTGATTTCGGATATATAAAACAAATTGTTTACACACTTTAAAGTTGCTGGTATTATGCGTTTTAAATAACAAATTTGCATAAAAAACGGCGTCTCTCCCTGAAAAGTTATTGCCTGTAAAAAAATATAGAAAAAATTTAAATATTGCCAATGTTATTTAGTATTGATGCCCGTGATAAACTCTATTTTTGAAAAAGGGATTATACAAAATATATTAATTCCCACAAATAAAAACCCGATCACTATGGGTGCTATAGATTATATCGTTTCTATGTTTCCAGATGCAAATTTTTTTATTTTAGGTGTTGTTGATATTACTGGTGAATCTACGCTTCTTTACACTTCATACTCTAGTGACCATTTAGATGTTTTAGAAAAACTAGAGCAGGATGCAATCAATGAAATAAAAGCTCAATTAGAAAAAAAACAGGCGAAAGTAGAAGATAGTAAGATCCTGTATGGACATCCAACAAATGCAATTTTGAAATATTCTAAAAAGAAAAATATTAATTTAATTGTTCTTGCAACCACCTCTAAAGTTGGCACAGAGATGATAAATCTGGGGTCTACAGCAAGAGGTGTAATTGTTAGAACTAGAATACCAGTATTGCTGATCCCGCCAAATGCAAAGCTAAGACCTGTAAAAACGGTTTTAAACCCTTCTACGTTCAGCAAGTACTCATTCAGAGCCAGCTTATTAGCATTGAGCTTCGCAAAACATTTTAATGCTTCAGTTAAGGTATTGGAAGTGGGTGGCCAATATAACGAGGGCATGTTAACCCCGATAAAAGAATATGCTAAAAATCAGGAAATTAATATTGAGTTTTTGCCAGCATCATCAAAAAACACAGTGGTTAAAGATATATTAGAGCTGGCAAAACAATGTGATATAATGGTTGCCTCTAGGGGAAGACGTGGAATATCCTATAAATTCAGGTACCTGCACAAAGATTTCTCTCTTGGAAATGTAGAAAAAACTGTAATATCACTCTCTGAAATACCAGTAATACTTGTTAACGAATAACTATTTTTTATATTTTATTCTGCTTCTGGATGATCTGGTCTTACTATAGCCTTGTTTTTTCTGGCCAAAAGCTCTAAAGTGCCTATAAAACCTCTTAATACTGGATATAGTGGGTACAGTGCACCAGTATCTCTCACATACTCTCTCAATATTCTCTTAGACTGTCTCAGCCCATGCGACATGCATACTTTCAAAAGCTCGATCTGTATATCTGACAGTTCATTTGCCTTAAACCAGTCTTTTTCTTTTAGTTTACCCATTGGCACAAAAAACATGGGCATAATCAATGCCTTAAAATCCCAGAGATCTTCAACAAGCTCTATAGTCTTTCTCACATCATCTTCAGTTTCTTCAGGCAATCCTGTGATCAGGGTCATTGCGGGTATGATATGTGCGTCAGCCATCAATCCTGCAGCTTCTTTGACTATTTCAGGCCATTTTTGAGTATCGAACGGGCTTGCCTTAGCAGGCATGATTATATTTGCAAGTCTAGGTGATCCGGTTTCTACACCTATCTCTACACCTATCCAGTCCTGATCCTGCAAAAATATCTCACTGATTCTGCTTATTGCCTTTGAATCCTGTTCTGCCTTTAACAGTCCCGCTACGCTGGCATGGCTCCATGCAAGTGTCTTAAAATGCTTTTTTGCAAGCTGGTGCAACTCTACAAGCTTGTCTCCGTTAGGAATCACTCCATTACCGCCATAAAGCATCAGATCGTCAGAATGTAATATTACTCCCTTTAAACCTTCTTTCTTATTTACTAGCATTTCTCTTTCAATCTTGTCAAAAGGATAGTATCTAAGCCTTCTTAAAGTAACAGAACAAAACTTACACCCTCTCGGACATCCTCGCATTACCTCTATTAATCCATTCACGCTTGCATGCTTTATCTCTGAAATTTCATTTATGTCAGGAACATCTTGCAATGGCATCACTACTTTCTTAGGCAATGGTTCATTATTGTACACTTTTTTTACAAGATCCACTACGATTTTTTCACCTTCGCCATCTACGATCGTATCTATGCCCCATTTCTCTCTCATATCTTCTCTGTAATCCCACTGCCATACAGCAGGACCACCAGCTATGATTTTTATTCCTCTTTTTTTTGCTTCTCTTATAGGCTCAGAGTCCATCATCCTTGCAAATGATCTGGCATTTAAAGGCTCGGTCTTAAATATCGAAGCGAAAGTGCTGGATGGAGGTCCAAATCCAAAATAATCATGATGCGACAGCATCAGGATCTTAGCATCTTTTAAATATGTGTCCAAATAATCAGGATCTATTACTGCTACGTCATATCCAGCGTCCAGTAATGCAGCCTCTATTTTTCTTATACCATAAGGTGCTTGAACAGGTCTTCCATTTACCGTCTTCATCTTCGGGGCAAAAATTTTAAGCCACAACGATTCAGGTAATACAATAGGAACCCCAGTGGCACCGAACCCCAAGAACTCTTTTCCGTGATGATTGCTCATCATGGTTCTATCGACCGTTATAACGATATCCACCATTTTTTCACCTATATCCATTTAGATAATTTTCAAATTTATTTAGTTCATTTACCAATTTTTCTTTTTTGTGCTGTATATTATCCTGTATTGATTCTAATGATTTTTTCAGCTTGATAGTTTTGATCTTTAAACGTTTATTAAGATAAACGTCAAGATTTATAAGAAAATCATTGTTTAGAGTATACATATATTTTTTTCCAATCTTTTTTCTATTAACAACCTTCTGTTTACAAAGTCTATATAATATTAAAGATATAGTAGATCTGCTGTATCTCGTCTTTTTTGCCAGGCTCTCTACAGTGAGCGGATTTGGTGTTAAACTCAAATATTCAATCAAAACAGTCTCATTTTTTCTTATTCCATAATTATTCATTAAATCTTGGAGATAACGTGATATTTTACTATTCATTGTCATTCAACTTCTAAATTTTATTGGAAGATTGTATAATAATTTTACATTTAAACTTTTTGTAGCTAAGTTTTCTAAATAAGATAATAATTATTATAATTTTTAAAAATGCATTAATTTCAAGATCATCTAAAATTTAATATATTATTCAAGCATGACAATTTAAGATGAATGAAAGCATTGAAATTGAAATCAAAGCACAGATTGAAAACATAAAGACTGTAGAAAATCAATTAATAGAACTAAAAGCTTTATTCAAGGAAAAAACAGTTGAAGAAGATCATTATTACCAGCATCCTTGCAGAGACTTCCAGGAAACAGATGAAGCTCTTAGAATCAGGATCTCTGGCAATCGATATTTTGTTACTTATAAGGGTCCAAAGATAGATAATGATACAAAATCTAGGACCGAACTTGAAATTAAGATTGAAAACCCTGAATCATACAAAAGATTGCTAGAGCATCTCGGCTTTAAAGAAGCGGGAACGGTATTGAAAACCAGAAAAACTTACACTTTTCGAGATTGCAGCATAATGTTAGATTCTGTCAATGAGCTTGGAGAGTTTTTAGAAATAGAATGTTTTGGGGACTTTGAACAATGCAAAAAATCGATTTTTGATATAGCAGCACTGCTGAAAATAAGCAAATTTGAAAGAAGATCATATTTTGAATTAATAAAAAATAAAAAATAAAAAACTATTTTTTGACCGGTTCCAGCTCAAATTTTTTGATTGTATAATTTCGTGGAGTTGAAAAGGGCCTAAAGTACTTTCCGTTTCCTTTGTAGAATTTTGAGAAAAATTCTACATAAATAAGCCTTGCTCCTTGTATTCCAGGTTCAAATACTGCAATTACAAGATTGAACATCTGTCCAAAGATCAAGATTACCAATCCCACTATTACAAAGAGTAGAGATTTGTGAATTGCATGTGTAAATATAAGATCTATCACATATGCCAGTATTACAGAAGACAGCAATATTCCAACAATTCTGGTGTATGACAGAATATGACTTATTATTGACGGAATCTCCATCATTCCCTGCCCACCTTCCATGAGCAGTACTGCCACAATTCCTGCAATCAATAACACTAACCCGATGAGCGAAGTAAAGCTGACCATTGGAGATAGAGACACTCTGTGTATCATGTTCAAGCCTATTATAGCAATGCCCCAACCCAGCATGAGCCATCCGATCTTTGCGATCGCACCTTTACGATGTTTGATATAAAGCTCATTGATAAACCCGAGAATCAACCCGAAAGATACCATGGCCAGACCAATATACCCGGATATTAAGAGCAATTTCGGCAAATTTGATACTAACTTGAACACTGTGAAAGGTAGCACTGCAAATCCGAAAAATTCATTAAATAACAATCCGAATATTATGGCAATGATCGAGGATGGAATCAGCGCCTTTGCTAGGATCCTGAGACTGTACTTGCTCATGATCATAAGCACAAACCTGCTGATAAATTTGGGAATCTTGCTGTTTTTAACAGGATGATTTAGCCTGTGCACAAGCCATAAAGAAATGCCTAATATCACAGCACCGTACCCCCAATCTCCGACCATTAATCCAAAGAATACGGGAAACACCAGCGCAAATATCAAAGTAGGATCAAACTCCCATTCCTGCGGCAATGAATAAAACTTTATAAAGAACTCAAATAGCTTGAATCTTTTGGGATTTGATAACATTGTTGGAGGTGTGTCTTTGGTCTCTACCTTATTAATGATGACCATATTATCAGATACTTTTTCTACAAGCTCAGCAACAATCTTAAAATATCGATCAGGTATCCAGCCTTCAAGTGCAAATATATCTTGGGTAGAAGATAGCTTTTCAGATACTTCCAATTTTTTGACCTCTATGTCAAGCTGCTCTCTTATCTGAACTACAGTTGCATAATATTGATCTGAAAGCTCATTAAGCTTTTTTCTGATCTCATCAAGCTCTTTCTGATATTCAGCCTGCTTCTCTAATAAAATATTTCGATACTCTTTCGGCTTGCCACTCATCACCGCGATATTGATTAATTTTAAGTCGTAACTATTCGCAATTTTAGCGAGCTCACTTTCGTTATTTATCGGAACTGACACTATATAATACTCGTTTTTTGCATCGATAACTGTAGATCCTGGAACTTCTTTTTGTACTATGCTCTTAATATCACCCTTCTTCAATTTCTCTATCAAAAATGAAACAAGATAGCTATTATTAAATATAGATAGATCATAGTCTATGTTCTGAAGCAGATCTACCGCAGACAACCTGTTTTTTATATCTTTAATCTCTGTTATAGCTTTTTCCTCGTCATTCTTTAATTTTTTAAGCACAGTTTCTATATTCACTTTAGATGCAGAATCTAATAGATGAGATACTGACTCAAAGAATTTTGGCTCTGACACGGGTCTGGGAGGCAATAAAGTCTCAAATCCCTTGAATTTCTGTAGATAATCATTTAATATTTTGTAGCTTTCCCCCATTTTCCCGGGTTCTAACATGGCATTTACATCTACTGCAACCTGTTCCAGTTGTATAATTCCCACATCATGTATGGCTGATATAATCTCCTCTTTCTTGCTGTTAGAACCTATGATCCTGAACCTATCCATCATTTCTGGCTTTAAAACCATTTTAACCAACTTCTAAATACTCGTTTAATAGCTTAGTTACAAGATTTTTCAGATCATTGTCCGAAATGGCTATCGATTTAGACGCTGCTCTCTTCTTAGCTTCATTTATTATTGCTTCTACCCTCTTGGAAATCTCTGCTTTAACTTTATTTATATGAGTAGTATAGTCATCTATCTCACTTTTTTCAATGTTCTTGATCTCAAGCTCTACCTCTTTTTTGAGATCGATAAATTTCTGTTCTTGTTCAATTTTAAATTCACGGATCTCTTTTTCAATTGTAAGCTCTTTTTCTTTAATAGTTTTTAAAGCTTCTAAGTCATCCATAATTTTATAACACCCCCAACAGAATTATAAGTAATATTATTAGCGTTGCTGTAAAATTAAAAATCATCGTGATAATTCTGATCTTTCTGAATTTCTTCATATTCTCATTAGATATTGGTATATTCAGATATCTTTTATAACTCCATTTATCTTTGAAATTATAAATATTAATCACCAGCCTCAACGCTCTGTTTTTCGACCATCTTCTTTTTAATGGTTTTTAAGGTTATAAATGTGTCTCTCTCAATCTCATCAAGCCTCATTCTTATATATTTTGCAGTATCTACTAGGCTTGGAATCAAAACGTTTTCAATTGCGTTGGCCCTGCGCTTGGTTTTGTCTATTTCGTACAATAACTTGCGCATGGAATTCTCTTTTTCAGCTATGTCCAGTAGCTGATTGTACACTTTCTCAAATTTATTTATGGCATCGTTAATGGATACCGGCACAGATGTAGCTCTGTATACGTTGGACAATACTGTTTTCTGGTCGCTAATCTTCAGCTCAGGAATTCGCACACCCATCACATTTTTAGAATTAACCGAAACTTTGGATTCTGAGGTCATATACGCAATAAGCTCTATGGCCATCGCTCCATGAAGTATTTCTGCCATCTTGAGCCTTTCCATTGCCTCCAAAATATCATTTCGAAGATTCTCACGCATACCTTTTACAGTCCTGCTTATTGCGAAAAACTCCATTACCAATGACGATCTTTTCATTTTTAATAAGTCCAGGCCTCGCTTTGCAAATTTGATTCTTCTAGTCGTCTTAATGAGCTCGATTCTTGTTGGCCTTATATCTAGATTTACCATTATTCCTTGCTCCATTTTCCATATTTTTTAATATGATCTCTCTTAACTCTTTTCATCTCTTCTTCTGGCAACATTGAAAGCAGTTCCCAGCCCAGCGATAATGTATTTTCAATAGTGCGGTCTTCATACAATCCCTGATTTATGTACCTTTTCTCAAACTCGTCCGCAAATTTCAGGTATAATTTGTCCTGCTCTCCCAATGCAGCTTCTCCTACTATAGCACTTAACGATCTCAGATCCTTACCGTTTGCATATGCAGAATATAATTGATCTGCCACACCCCTGTGATCTTCCCTAGTCCTGCCGCTGCCTATACCCTGATTCATGAGCCTTGATAAAGACGGTAAGACGTCTATTGGTGGATACACTCCTTTCCTCTGTAAATCTCTAGAAAGCACTGTCTGCCCTTCTGTTATATAGCCTGTTAGATCTGGAATAGGATGCGTTATATCATCGTTGGGCATTGTCAAAATTGGGATCTGTGTAATAGATCCTTTCTTGCCAATAATCTTACCTGCACGTTCATAGATAGTGCTCAAGTCCGTGTACATATATCCTGGATACCCTCTTCTGCCAGGTACCTCTTCTCTTGCAGAGGAGATCTCTCGCAATGCTTCACAATAGTTTGTCATATCTGTTAATATTACTAAAATGTGCAGATCTTTTTCATATGCAAGATACTCTGCAGTCGTTAATGCCATTCTCGGTAAAATGATTCTCTCCATTGACGGATCCGATGACAAATTTAAAAACATGACCGACTTCGAAATAGCTCCTGTATTCTTAAACTCATTGACAAAATAGTTCGCTTCTTCACTGGTAATGCCCATAGCACCGAATATTACTGCAAAACTCTCTTCTTTGCCAAGCACCTTTGCTTGCCTGGCTATCTGCGCAGCTATCATATTGTGCGGTAGCCCACTTCCAGAAAAGATTGGCAATTTCTGACCCCTGACAAGTGTGTTCATGCCATCTATTGAAGATATTCCGGTTTCTATGAACTCAGATGGCTCTTCCCTAGCATACGGATTGATTGCGTTTCCAACCACTTCAAATCGCTCTTTTGTTAAAATTGCAGGACCGTGATCTATAGGCTGAGCTAGCCCGTTAAATATTCTTCCTAGCATCTCATCAGAAACTGAAACATTTGCTGTTTGCCCTAAAAATTTAACCTTTGTGCTGCCTGGATTCATACCTGATGTAGGCCCAAATACCTGTACAATTGCCAGCCCTGAACTGGTATCAAGTACCTGCCCTGTTCTCGTCTCTCCACTTTCAAGTGTGATTTCTACCAGCTCATTATATGCTGCATTTGCTACTTTCTCAACAAATAACAGTGGCCCGCTGATCTGCGAAATAGATTTATAACTTACATCTACCATCTTTTAAACCCCCATCAAAGTTTCAAATGAAGATTTTATCTCTTGCGACAATGATTTTTGATATGCTTCGATATCTGATTCTTTTACTTCTTTCATTCTCGAGATCTTCTCTTTTACCGGCACTGCCTGAATCTTAGATATTTCTATACCTTTCTCCACAGCACTATTCTGGTATTTACCCATATCTAATATAGTGCTTAACATTAGATACTGTTTCTTTAACGAGCAGTATGTATCAACATCGTCAAAAGCACTTTGCTGTAGAAAATCCTCTCTTATCATCTTTGCAATATTCAATATCACTTTTTCTTTATCAGGAAGTGCATCGTATCCAACAAGCTGAACTATCTCTTGCAATTCGGCCTCTTTCTGTAAGATGTTCATTGCTTCCGAATAAAGATCGTTCCAGTTTGAGGCAATGTTGCTGTTATACCATTTTGCTAATACATCATGATATAATGAGTAACTGTTTAACCAGTTTATAGATGGAAAATGCCTTCTTGAAGCTAAAGATGCGTCTAATGCCCAGAACACTCTCGTTACTCGAAGCGTGTTTTGAGACACCGGTTCTGAAATATCTCCTCCTGGCGGAGATACCGCACCTACTATTGTTATAGATCCAAATCTGTGATCGGGAGCGATCACTTCCGCATTGCCAGATCTCTCATAAAACTCAGATACCTTTCTTCCAAGATAGGCTGGGTAACCCTCTTCTCCTGGCATCTCTTCTAGCCTGCCCGATATCTCACGTAATGCTTCTGCCCATCTGGACGTACTATCAGCCATTATCGCAACATCATAACCCATATCCCTGTAATACTCTGCAATAGTTATTCCCGTATAAATACTGGCTTCTCTTGCAGCGACTGGCATATTAGAAGTATTTGCAATCAATACTGTCCTCTCCATTAAAGGTTTTCCGCTTTTAGGATCTTTCAGTTCAGGAAAAGTTGTCAAGATTTCAGTCATCTCATTACCACGCTCTCCACAGCCCACATATACAACTATATTGCTGTCTGCCCACTTAGAAAGCTGGTGCTGTACTACTGTCTTTCCAGATCCAAAAGGACCAGGCACGGCTACGGTACCTCCTTTTGCCACCGGGAAAAAAGTGTCTATCACACGCTGCCCCGTAACCAAAGGTATAGATGGTGGAAGTTTTTGAGAAACTCTTCTTGCAATCCTCACTGGCCAATCCTGTTTAAGTTTTAAATTGACAGGACCAGAACTGGTTTTCAATACTCCAATAGTATCTGAAACCTTGTATTTGCCACCATTGATCTCATCAATAACACCACTCATTCCGAATGGAACCATTATCCTATGCATAATCAAGCTAGTTTCTTGAACAGTGCCTATAATCTGACCCTCTACAACTTTATCTCCTTTTTTTACAACCGGTACAAATTCCCATAATGTTTCCTCGTTTAAAGGATTAGCAGTTAATCCTCTCATTATAAAGTTTCCACTTTCTTTCCTTATAACATCCAGCGGTCTCTGTATTCCATCATAAATGGAGGTTAACAACCCCGGACCAAGCTGTACAGATAACGGTTTCCCGGTATTTTCAGCAATCTCGCCCGGTCTTATACCACTGGTATCTTCATACACCTGTATTGTCACTTTATCTCCCGAAATTCGTATAACCTCGCCAATTAATCCTAACGATCCAACTCTAACTACATCATACATTTTCGCTTTTTCCAGGTCATCAGCGATTACCACCGGCCCGGAAACTCTTACAATTTTACCCATAATAATTCACCTTCCTATATCTACACCTAATATCCTCTTTGCTAGACTGCTTACAGATTCTTCTTCACCAGTTTTTAATAGTGGAATAAAGACTACAAGAGGTTTAGTAGAAAGCTCTATAGACTCTATTAACCTCTTATCCATATACTGTTTTAAACTTTCTGATAGCATAATCAATGAATATTCATTTGATTTATAAAGTTCTAAAAACTTATTTACCCCCTCTGCACCATCATATATGTAAGAATGCTCTAATCCTATTAATCGGAATCCCAATGCCAAAGCTCTCTCGCCTATTACCGCGATCTTTCCGTCTTCTTGGATTTTAGACATTCTTATTCACCCTTTTATTATAAGTTCTGCTATTTTCTCTTTTTCTAATAGATAATTTTTTCCTACAACTATAGCTCTTAAATTCTGCCTTTCAATCTCTGACCTTAATATAAATGCAAAAATAGAGCCAATAGATAATGATTGAGAAGATAATATCTCTAGATATCTCTTATAAATTCCAGCTTTTAATTCAATTTCAAAGCCACTTAATTGACCTGTCTCCTGATAAGTCTTTAATGCTTTGTCAAATATAATTTTAGATTCTAGTTTATTACATATCTCTTCAACGTTCTCGCTTTTATATAGTTCTTCCATGTATGAAATCAATAAATTACCGTAGGGAATAACATTGCTAGCAATATCCGCATACTTTACTCCGAGATCTTTAGATTTGAGAATCATCATCAAGTTCTTGCTGTCTATATCTTCCCTAAAGTATCTGATTAAAGGCCCTTCATCGCCTCGATAATATTTTAAGCTCTCCATCAATTTAGTGTAGAAATATGTGTCCAAGGAAGATAACATATTAGAGATGTCTCCAGTCTTTCTATATGTATCAATATACTGAATCAAAAGAGAACCATATCCAAATTTGGATAAGTAGTTAGCAATATCTTCAATCGAATCCTGAGACATAAGTATTTTATAATCTTCGTATGAAATAGTTCCTCCAAATATTCCCATGGGAATATCCCTAAAGCTAACTAAAAAAGACTCATTCTCTTTTAAATTATAGCCAAGCAACTTCGAAGACAAAATTGATTTAATATTCTCAATATCCCATTTTGAAAAATAAACCTTCAGTAAGTCTTTAGACAAGGGTGGCATGGCAAACATTGCTATCTTATTTTTTTTTATGAGATGCCTATTAAGAACCATCTCTAACAGATCTGGATTTTTATACAAAGAAATGAGAGATGTAATATCTTCTTGATATGGCGTCGAAGAAAGTGCATGCATAATATCTTCCAAACTGTTGAGCTCTATAAGATGGTTAATAAAATCAGATGATAAAAACTCAGTCTGATAAACTTTTACGCGTCCATATGCACCTGAGTACGTAGAATCCATCTAATGTTCACCTACAATATTAGATAATTCCATAGCTATGCGCTCTCTCAAATTTTTAATAATTGAAGAAATTGTAAGATCCACTTCTTTATCTTCTGATTCTGCAATGATCCCGCCATACTTGTCAACGCTATCCTTTACAATAGTTACTGAAGAATCAGTAATCAAGTTTGCGTCTGCTGAATTTACCTTAACTGTGCAATTAGAACCTAAAAGCTTCTTAGAAACCTGAATCATCTTGTTTAAAATTTCCTTGTATTCTGCTGTATCTCTAAGATTCTCCAGGATAATAACTCCTTTATCTACATTGATATTTATAAGTTCTGCAACTTTATCTCTTACAATCTTCTTCGCTTCAAATTCGGCAGCATCGAGCTCTCTTTTTTCTATTAAAAGTGCTTCTTCATTCTTTTTCCTGGAATATAGGTCTTTTATTTCATTTATTTTTTTCTCCTTCTGGACCTTCACATCATTAATCTTTTTAGTGTACTCATCTATAATTTTATTGATCTCTAGAGTTTTGCGATTTTCTATTTCCTGTATTATATTTTCAAGAGACATACTTATCCCGCTTATAGGATATGCAACAACAAAATTATTCCGAGCACAAATCCGATTATCCAGAGGGTTTCAGGAATAACAAAGAAAAATAGCACCTGTCCAAATTTTTCTGGTTTCTCTGCAATTATACCCATACCTGCTGCACCAATACCTTGTTGAGCAAGACCAGTACCTATCAGTCCACCAGCAATGGCTATGCTAGCCGATATTGCCAGTAAAGCAGATGTATAATCTACAACCATATAAAATTCACCAGTTAGTTAAATGATTACCAATATTTAAATATTATCTTATTTCTGCATATATTTTAAATGGTTATTTTTATTTTATAGCTAATTAATAAATAAAACGTGCAAAAAATATATATAAAAGTTATAAAAAGATATTAATCAACATTTTATTTCTAAAAATTGTAATATTAAACGATTTTTTAAAAAAATATATCTCATATGTAAATTAAAAATTTTCAAAGATGAACGGAATCTATACTCTAGTTTAATCAAAAGGTATAACAGACATAAAGGTTATGCAAATTAACAAGCAGAGACTCCTAAAACACTATCCTAATAATATCAGAGTCTAAAGGTTCCAATACTGAAAAAGAATTAAAATCTGAGATCTTTTACTATGAAAGAACATAGAAAAAGATACGGATAACAGCAAACACATGACGAATAATCGATCAATGCCGCACCATGAGAGCTTGAAATAGAGGTTAATTCTCAGATCATGTTGTATCAAGGCACTGCATTTTAAAAAAAATAAACTATATAAAAAATATTTTTTATTAATTTTAGAGCGAGCGTGAGGGGATTTGGACCCCTGATCTACGGCTTAGGAGGCCGTTGCCCTATCCATGCTAGGCCACACGCCCTTTTATTCTGAAAAGTTAAATTGCATTATAATATTTAAAAAATCGTTTTTACGACCACTTAAAAAGATGAAAATTAAAATTAGGGTTGTTTGATAAGATGAATAAAAAGGTGAATATTTGCGTTGGTAGATAAATTCATTGAAAATGATAAGATTTATAAACAGAGTAGTAATAATTAGTATTTATGAATTATATCCTTTTATTTGCATCCATATTCGGATTTGCGATTTCAGTATTTTCAACAATATTACTTTCTGTGGCGTTTAACAAACTAAAAAAAAGATCATTTTATATATTGTTATTGACTTACTTCTTTTTTTCCCTAAGCTTCTTATTTTCTATGATGAGCTATTTTTACAATTTCGATTTTTTAGTTTATTCAACTATTTTTGAGACCTTGGCATTTTTTATTATTTATATTCAGTATTTCAGAAAAGAGATAATATTAGCTGCATTACCATTGATGATCGTTTATAATCTTTTACTTGTGCTTTCTCTTTACTTCCTTGTTTATAACAGCATCATTATATTAAAACAAAAAACCAAGGAGCTTTATTCACTTGTAGTATTTTCTTCGTTTTTGTTGTTCATTATTTCTGTGGGATTGAACATGTTTAATGTTGTTGTAAATAATGGCGTAATTCAAATATTATCAATGCTATTTTTAAGTGCTGGAGTAATAATGTTTTTTGTACCACTTTACATTGTACTTTTAAGGGGAACAAATGAGAAAAAACAGGACTGAAATGGGAATAATGCTTGAAATATTGACCAGCCTGGAAGAAGGAGATGAAACGATAGGAGATATTTTAAAAAAGGTGAATGTGCCATATACTAGATTAGTTACTTACATTGGAGTTTTAAAAGAAAAAAAATTGATCGAAGAAATAGATGGGACCAACAGCTACAAAATCACCAGAGAAGGCCTAGCTTTTATCACTGAAACCAAGAAATTTACGAAGTTACTTGATATTTATGGCCTTAGATTTTAGCTGTGATTGCACCGAAAAATTTAAAACTTGAAGGATTATATATCTTTTTATTCACTAGGAGGAAAATAAAAATGCCTAGAAATATAGTTGTAGAAGAAAATGATCAAAAAGCGGTAATTGAGCGAGATGTAGAGTTGGTAGAGCGCAAAGGAATAGGACATCCTGATAGCGTGGCCGATGCACTATCTGAGTCTGTTAGTAGAGCATTAAGTAACTATTATTATAAAAACTATGGAAAGGTTCTGCATCACAATACTGATGAAACACAGGTTGTGGGTGGACAGAGTAAACCAGAATTTGGAGGAGGAAATATGCTAGAACCTATTTATATATTATTGGTTGGACGTGCTACTACTAAGGTGAATAATGATAGGATCCCATACCGAACTATAGCGCTAAAAGCTGCCAGAGAATATTTAAGAAATAATTTTAAAGATCTGGACACTGACGAAGATGTTATAATAGACTGCAAAATTGGGCAAGGATCTGTGGATCTAACCTCTCTGTATTCTCAACAGAATCTTTCAAATGATACTTCCTTCGGGGTTGGTTATGCACCGCTCTCAGAGACAGATAAGCTCACATTAGAAACTGAAAAATATATAAATGGTAGCTTAAAAGAGACCATGCCAGAAATAGGATATGATATAAAAGTTATGGGCGTGAGAAATAAGGATGTAATAAATCTTACTGTTGCTGCAGCATATGTTGGAAAGAGAGTAGCTTCTCCGAAAGAATATAATAATTCAAAACTGGAACTGAAAGAAAAACTGCTAGATTACTCTAGAAAGTTTACGGACAAAAAAGTAAATATATTTGTCAATACTGCAGATCTAGAAAAATTCTCGAGCTACTATATAACCGTGACCGGTCTCTCTATGGAAAATGGAGATGATGGTTCAGTGGGTAGAGGAAACAGAGTAAATGGTTTAATAACACCTTATCGTCCGATGAGCATGGAGGCTTCTGCGGGTAAGAACCCGGTAACGCATGTAGGTAAGCTTTATAATATACTCTCATTCAAAATTGCAGACAAAATCTACGACACTGCCGGTGGCGATCTAAAAGAAGTAAATGTCAGAATCGTATCACAGATCGGAAAACCAATTGACGAGCCTCAGGTTGCAAGCATACAGGTTGTGCCTAATGCGAATGTAAATATTAATAAATACAAGAGAGAGTTTGAAAGTATTGCGGACAGTTATCTCGCAAATATTAGTGATCTAACAATGGAACTAATGAGCGGAAAAATACCATTGTTTTAAAAAATAAGGATTTTCCACATCAAAAATGCATTTTCGTTGTTAGTATAGTAATGCGGAATAATATTCGCAATTACATATTTTCTTTTTTGATAAAACTGGATTGCTTTATAATTTGAAACGCGCACTTCTAATCTTATAGTTCTGATACCATTAGCTATAGAAAGCGCTTCAAAGTTATTAACTAGTTTGGATCCAATTCCTAATCCTTGATAATTTGGATTTACAGCTAGCATCAATATTCTACTTTCTTTTGCAGATAATCTAGCTCCGGCTAAAAAACCTACTATATTATTGTTCATCTCTGCTACTAAGAATCCCTCAGGCCATTCACTATATATATCAAGAAAAAGATCTATGGAATACTTTTCATCCAAACTCATATCCGCTATTTTTATTATATTAGAAAGTGAGTCTATATTGAACTTTCTGATTATTATATTCCCAGATACTGCAAAAGCCACGGTAAGACATTATTCGCAGTCATATATAAATTTTATTATTGTATCTTGGGTGAAAATTGACGGTTGGATCATTTTTTATCCTGTGTTAGCATAGTGCATATTTTTTAATCTTTTTCGAGGTATATTACTGACACAATAGATGCGGTTCAAAAATACGTATTGTACATAAAAAATTGAAAAAATATTATTTATCCAACTATATATTACCGCCATAGCCACAGCAAAACATTTATAAAAACGTGTATGATATATCATCTTTGTTATGATCCTATCAAAACGATATTTTGGTGTCTTTGAGCATAATAGAGACTTATATACTTTAAATTATTCACAAGGATCTCTGTTTGGAGAGAGAGTTTTAAAGATAAATAATCAAGAATATAGGTACTGGGACCCATATAAAAGTAAATTATCCGCTGCTCTGTACAAAAATATAGGACTTTTCCCTTTTAAGAAAAATTCAAACATCTTATATCTCGGTGCCTCATTTGGGAATACTGTTTCTTTCTTATCAGACATCTGTGTTGAGGGAAATATTTTTGCTATTGAAAAATCTGTGAGGTCTTTTAAATCATTATTGAGTCTTGCAGAAAAAAGAAAAAATGTGTATCCTATATTAGAAGATGCAAATCATCCTGAAAAATATGAATTTTTTATAAAAGATATAGATATAATATATCAAGATATAGCCCAGAAAAATCAGGCAGAGATATTTAATAAAAATGTCAGGTTTCTATCACATGGAGGCTACGGGATCTTGGCACTTAAAACAAAAGCAATAGATGTGACTAAATCTGCAAAGCAAGTTCTTGAGATAGAAAGAAAGAAATTAAAGAATGTGAAAGAAACTATAAATATTGAACCGTATGAAAAAGAGCACTATGTACTGGTGAGCAAGTATGATTAGGAACAAAAATATACTAATTACTGGTGGAGCAGGCTTTATAGGCAGTAATTTAGTAGCAAGATTAATAAAAGATAATAACATAGTAGTATTTGATAATTTAAGCAGTGGAAATATTGATCTTTTGAAAGATTATATGAACTTAAAAAACTTTAAGTTTATCAAGGGGGACCTTTTGGCAAAGGAAGAAGTAAATCCTGCCCTTGAAAATATTGACATAATATTTCATTTAGCTGCAAATCCGGATGTTAGAATTGGAGCTTTAGATACAGATATTCACTTAAAACAGAATGTAATAACCACCTCAAATTTGTTAGAAGCTATGAGAATCAAGGACGTAAATAACCTTATTTTCACTTCCAGCTCTACGGTTTATGGAGAGGCTAAATTAATGCCCACACCCGAAAATTACGGACCATTGATACCGATATCTATGTACGGGGCGTCAAAACTGGCAGCAGAGGCATATATTACTGCATATTCCCAGAATTATGGATTAAGCTCTGTGATCTACAGATTTGCCAACATTGTAGGTGAGCACGGTACACATGGGGTTATATATGATTTTATTCACAAACTTCTGTTAAATCCAGATAGTTTAGAGATTTTGGGAGATGGCTCTCAGTCTAAATCATACCTATATATAGAGGAATGTATTGACGCCATAATATTTGGGTTCGAGCACAAAAAAGAGTTTGTTGAGATATTTAATATAGGTTCTGAAGATTATATCAATGTAAAAGATATTGCAAGTATTGTTGTAAAAACAATGAACTTAAAAAATGTAGATTTTAAATTTACAGGTGGTAAAGATGGAAGAGGATGGATCGGGGACATTAAGGTTATGATCCTAGATATAAGTAAAATCAAAAGTTATGGATTTGTTCCACATTATAATTCAAGGATATCAATAGAACTAGCTGCAGAGAGTTTATGGAGGGAGATAAAAAATGGACCCAAAAGTTAAAATTCCAACAGAGGTTCCAGACTTTGACAGTATCGTAAAGGGAGGGTTACCTAATGGTTCTCTGATCATTTTGACAGGAGAGCCTGGTGCAGGTGCTTTAGAATTTGCTTTAACCTCGGCGATAAAGCTTAGTGACTCTCTGGGAGACGATAAAAAAAGGGATTACGAAAAGTATGGAAATATCGTACATATTCCCAATAAAACACATTATATTTCCTTTTCAAGGTCAAGAGAGGAGATTGAAAGAAATATAGATCTTATCTTTGATCAGGATTTTATATCTGATTTTAAGAACACACTTATTTTCAAAGATTTTTCTAGATTATATTTTAAAAGGAGTAAAGTGCCTAAAAACTGGATTGGAGAAAAAAGCAATATCTTTAAAGAAGATAAAGATCTGCTCAGTGAATTTGTAGACTATATAAATGAAAACGGAGACGATAGTATAGTAATTATAGACTCATTGACTGACCTTATAATATCCCCCTACATAGAACAGAGCGCTGTTATAGACATTATTAAGGGACTGCAAAGATTTACAAAATCGAGAAATGGAATAACATATCTAATGCTAGCAGAGTCAATAGTAGATAAACGTTTAGAGGCAATATTATATGATACTGTTGATGGTGTAATAGTATTTAGATGGCAAGGATATGAAAAATATTATATACGCTCGAGATACATGTATGTTTTAAAGTTTAATGGGGTGTTATCTCACTTGGAAGAAGAGAAGATTGTAAGGTTTGATACTTCTCTAAACAATAAAAGAGGGTTTGTAGTAGTAGATACTGAAAGGATCAGGTGAAAGAATGAAAATAAAAACTGGCATTAGCGGGCTTGACAATATGTTAGAGGGTGGTATCCCAGAGCATGAATGTGTTGCAGTACTGGGAGAATTTGGGACAGGAAAAACAACACTGGCATTGCAATTTATTTGGGAAGGGTTGGTAAACGGTGAAAAAGGAATCTATATAAGCTTGGAAGAAAACAGTGAGGATATTGCAAAAAATTCAGCAGTTTATGGCTGGGACATAGATTCATATATTAAAGAAGATAAGCTACTGGTGATAAAGCTTGATCCCGAATCTGCTTTAAACACAGTTGAGAGGATAAACAGTGACCTTCCGGAACAGATAAGAGAATTTGGTGCAAAAAGATTGGTATTAGATTCTGTATCTTTGTTAAGCATGCTTTTTGATACTGATGCAGAAAAGAGAAAAGGAATTTTTTCACTGGTAAAAGCTATTAAGGAATCTGGTGCAACATCAATTATCACTGCAGAAGTAGATCCTAGAAACCCATCAAGTTCTAGAGATGGATTAATAGAGTATGTGGTGGATGGAGTTATTCTCTTAAAATATATCGAGCGTGCAGATGAACTGAGGTTAACTATGTGTGTTATAAAAATGAGAAGAACTAATCATTCTAGAAAAATAAGACCTTACTATATTACAGATAAAGGTATAGAAGTTCTTTCAGGTACAGAAACATATTAAAAAAATAAAAAATATTATTCTGTAAAACTCTCGCTTATCGGGTACTTTTCTTTTATATGGTTTATGAGCAAGTTTCGGTCTCTCTTTAAGTGAGATTCATACCATTTAAGTATCAGATCAGAGAGAATATTATGTATCTCATCGATAGAGGACTTAGAGACTAAATTATCGTATAATATATGTTTTGCGTAAGTTCTTTTCCAGCCAGAATATTTATAGTACTTTTCACCTTCAAAAAACTCGAAGGTAATCTTAATTTTTTCTCCATCAGGACCTAGCTCATACATCATCTTTAGTGCATCGCCAGTTCTGTCATCTTCTCTCGTTGTATCTACAAAAGAGATGCTATTCAAAGCTCCAAAGTTATATTCATCCCTGATTTTCCAATTAGTAGGATAATCAGTAAAAGAGGCCCAGTTTGTAGCTGGTGGATCTAAGGTAAAGTGCACGTTCACATCAACGAACTTAAGGTAAATTTTCCAGAGATCCTGGACCATTTCTATATTTATGCTTCTTTTCTTGTCTGATTCTAAATTATATCCTTTTAAAATCTCTTCCGATTTCTTATTTAAGTCTGATTGTAATTTTTCAAACCAGTCTTCCTGTTTAGATTCTTTTGTTACCATGATTCATCCCTACTTACAGTAATTAATATCTATTTATATAAACCTTATGATTATATAGTCTATTATAATGCTATTTTTTAAATGATTTAATTTCTAGGCAACTGAAGATAATATACATTCAAAGTTATTTTTATATGCTTTTAAAATCTGAGTTTACGCTAAAACTGTAGATGCAAAAGCTTTGCAGACTGGTCCCATATCAGATCAATAATTTTTCAAACAGTGCAGATTCATTACTTGCATGCTTCAATTAAGTTGTGCATATTCAAAGAATAAAGCAAATATTAATCTTACGTTTTTATTTATATGATCTTTTTAAAAGACATTGTAAAAGCTTTATTGATATGATCTAGCTTGCTATCATCTGTTCCACATCTTTTGACTGTTTCATCGCTTCACCTGATTGCCCTTTCTCATTTTATGAAGGGATCGTATCAGCCTTGTTCGACCCCGTCTTGCTATGTTTATTGTTGCATTTTCGGTTCTGTCAATTATCAAGTCACATTCTTCACATATCATAGTTATGCAATGCTCTTTTCGAGTCAATGACCCATATACTGAACATTCTCTGCTTGTGTTCCTTTTCTTGATAATTTTACTATTGATCCATCCTCTCTTTTATTTTGTTTGATTCATTAGCATACCATATAGCTTTGACAAAATGAAACAATATTTACTTACCAACAAAAAATTGACAACGTCGCTGAAAGAAAAAATTAATTACCAATAGATGATTATGAAGGCATCATTATAAGTCGGTACGGATGGATACAAAGTGAAAATATATACAGAGTCTTATGGCTGTACAATGAACAAAGCTGAGACCGCCCAGATAGATGAAGCGATTAAAAAAAATGGGTATGAACAAACTCTTGACCCCGCAGATGCAGATATTATTCTAATCGGCACTTGCATTGTTATTCAGCACACTGAAAATCACATGCTAAAAAGAATCGAAGAGCTGAAAAAATATAATAAAAAGATGGTTATAAGCGGTTGCCTTCCAGCCATTAAAAAAGAGCTATTTGCAGAATCTGTAACAATCACGCCAAAAGAATTAAACGGCACATTGAGATTATTCAACATGAATTTAGATCTCAAAGGTATCGGCAGCGGGTATCCTGTTGCAATACCAATAGCCCAAGGATGCCTGGGAAAATGTACATATTGCATTACCAAACTTGCGAGAGGATATCTAAAAAGCTATCCAGAACAGGAGATTATAAGAAAGACAGAATTGGCTGTTTCTCTGGGGCATAAAGAGATTAGAATCACTGCCCAGGACACTGCAGCATATGGAAAGGACAGGGGTACAGGCTTGCCTGAACTGTTAAACAAGATAATCCAGATTCCAGGAGAATATAGGATAAGGGTAGGAATGATGGAGCCTAGAGAAACATCTACCATATTAGAACCATTGCTGGAAGTATATGAAAGCCGGAAAATATTCAAGTTTATTCATTTACCAGTACAGTCTGGCGATGATTCGGTATTAAATGACATGAAACGCGATTATACAGTATCTGATTTCTATAATATTGTTTCTAAATTTAAAGCAAAATTCAGCCATTTCACATTTTCTACAGACATTATAGTTGGCTATCCTACCGAAACTGATGAGTCGTTTGAAAAAAGCGTTAAGCTCGTACAAGATATCAAGCCTGACATTTTGAATATTACAAGGTTCTCACCCAGACCTATGACTGCCGCATATGATCTTAAGCCGATACTTCAGAGAAAAGTAAAAGAGTGGTCTAGAATTTTAACCCAGATTCATTTGAAAATAAGTGAAGAAAATAACGTAAAATTAATAGGAACCGTGCATAAAGCATTGGTTACAGAGCCTGGTAAACGCTATTTTTTAGCAAGAAGTGAGGGATACAGGCCAATAATACTGAAAGATGTAAAAATAAATAGTTTTTATGATGTTGAGATAGTAGATGCAGGAAATGTGTACTTGATAGGAAAGGTAATTTAGCAGGTATGTTTGCTTTCGTTTACTATTTTTACTTCAGGCACATCTCTTTTGGCAAACGCTTGAACCTCAATCTTTTTAAACGATTCATAATCCGCTTTGGTAACTGGATATTCTGGCAAGAACGGACACCCACAACCTTTTGCTATTATAGATTTTTCGTAGGTTCCTATTTTTTTGGCTATGTTCTCGATCTCAATTTTATCTAATCCGATAAGTGGCCTTAAGATGGGTATGTTTACTGCACTTGACTCAACATTAATGTTATTCAATGTCTGAGATGCTACCTGCCCTAAAGATTCACCTGTGACAATGGCAAGTGCATTTTTTTCATGGGATAGTTCCTCTGCTCTTTTTAGCATTGAGTATCTGCAAAATACGCATGTCCACCTCTGCTTGTTTATATAATATAGGTTATGCACAAAACTGCCGATTAAAGCACCATGGTCTTCTGCTATAAATTCAATGGGATCTGGAGAATATCTGTCTAAAATATGTGCTGTTTCTATTACTTTTTGTAACTGTTCTTGATTGTGGTAAAAATTCAGAAGCAGGACTTTAGCACCTCTTTTCATAACCATCCATGCTGCCACGGGAGAATCTATGCCCCCAGAAAAAAGTGCGATTATAGTGCCTTCTATGCCGACAGGTAACCCCCCAAATCCAGAAATTCGATCTGAAAAAATATAGGCATGAGAATCTGTGATCTCTATTCCTATTTCCAGTTCTGGGTTCTCCAAGTCTACTTTTAATCCAAAATCATTTATTACCTTTTCTCCAAAAATATTGTTTAGCTCAACAGAAGTATATTTAAAGCCTTTCCACAGTCTCTGTGTGGAGATTCTGAATGTTCTGGGATTCTTTAATTTTATTAGCTTGCATATATGTGCATATACTTTCTCAATATCCAGATCTGTTTCTACTGCTTCTGATATCGAAACAATTCCCAGCACATTTTTTAAAATATTTGGATCTGCAGCAGTATATACTAAAATTCTACCACGATATTTCTTGATGTTTGCTGATTGTCCTTCTCTGTGCAAGTGTTTATATATATTCTCCACTAACTTATCCTCAAAAACTTCCCTGTTTCGACCCTTTAAACTTATTTCGCCGTATCTGACTAATATCATTTATTGTGCAGTATTATTTATACTATTTTAACTTTATTGTGCTTCTATTTCACATTTTAAACGTTCTTTTTTAATCTCTATCACTTATTTTATGGAAAATATTAAGCTCTTGGCTGTTGCCACCGGATCTTTAGATTCATATAGTGATCTTCCCACTATTATGTAATCTGCACCATTGGCAATTGCCAATTTTGCATCTCCACCCTGTGCACCGACACCGGGCGTTAAAATTTTTAAGTTTCCGACGAGATTTCTATATATCTTTATTCGATCAGGTCTGGTAGCAGGTACTATTATTCCCGCTGCACCTACTTCTTTTGCCATAATTGCGATTTTCTCACTGTGCGGCTGCATATACTCTAAAGCTCCGGGATGGCTCATCTCTGCGACTACAAATACATCTCTTCCTTTGAACTCTTCAACCGCCGTTTTTACAGAGTCTGAGCCTACAAAACCATGAACTATTATGCCAGATACATTATATTTTTTGATCTCCTGAACAATAAGTTTGTTGGTATTCGGTATATCTGCAAGTTTTATGTCACATATCACATCGTTTAGCACTGTTAATTTATTTATAAAGTTAAGTCCCTGAGCTAATATCAATGGATAGTTTATTTTGATTGCATCCACATAATTTCTTAATTCTGAGGCTATCTTAATGGCCTTTTCAGCATCTACTACATCCAGTGCCAATATTATCCTATTTTCATATTTTTTCATATCAATCTTCTCTACCTATTTCTTAAGGTAATATTAATTATTGATATATCTAATTTTTTGATTTTCTATTTTTTAAAAGCCCTGATTTTTATCGCTTCTCCATAATCTTGCGATCGCAGATCTGCATAATTCATCTTTGCGGTGCCAGCTCCCACTGCTTTGCCGTCAATGATTATTGCAATTTCATCCTCTTTGCGTATATCTTCTGTAGCATCAAGTACCCCTACCGCGAAAACCGTGCCTTTAGGCTCGAAATTCTCTATCGTCACACTGTATCTGCGCTTATCTGCCAGAATTTCTGCTGCCTTTAAACTTAAAGTTACCATTCCTTTATCTCTGTTAAAATGCATAAAATGCTCATTATCCAGTAAAATATCTATGTTGGGATATCTTCCAGTAATTGTTAGCCTTTCCAATATATTATCAAAACTATCTCCAAACTGATACCTGATAACAGCTTTTATTTCCTCTTTAATCTGATACTTCCTTGAAATAGCAGGAGAATTCGAGCTTAATATATAATCTTTCAGGGTTTTTATATTTTCAGCATCTCTGAGATTTCCGATTATTATCTTTGCTCCATAGCTTTCGAGCACGTCTCTCACAAATTCTAAATCTTCTGGCAGATATGCAATAATATGCTCATACCTGTTATTTTCTATATACCTCTTTAACTGCTCTCTAATTAGCTTGACCTCATCCTGATACCAGTACCCTATTACAGAGATATCATAATTTTGCGCTGGATAGACCGTTTCCAGTTCTCGGGGCACAACTGCCGGTGGTGAAGTTACAATTACTTCATGGACCATTTTTCCAGTATCCTCTATCAAATTTCTGAAAAAGCGGTGTGATTTAGAGTCTGAATAAGGCTTTTTAGCAGAGCATGGTAATAATAACAGAGTGTTGTATAGAGCGGGCTTATGATACCTTTCATTAACACGTTCTATAAATCTTTTTATATCTGCGCGAAAAAGTGAGTCATACTGCACTGCATTCAATTCTTTTTCCCAGACTGGATAAAAAGGCTCAATTTCTTTATAATAAAATAGATCGGTTATCCTTAACAGAGATTTGGCAGTTAGATCTGGCAAGGATTCAACAAGATCTCTAAGCTTGTTTCTGTTTATCGCGTCTCTCGTTTCTTGCATATATTCTGCCATTAAATTCAGGTTATCGTCAACTTTGCCCTCTTCTCTGAATGCTCCATATCGTGTAAATAAATATCCATTTTTAGAAGCCAGATATGTATATGAGGTATCTATAAGATCAATGCCCAAATACATTAAAACTGGAATCTGTGACGGTATGCCAATAAAAGGTGCAAATATTATTTTTTTGACCCCTATCTCTTTTCTTAAATCTATTACATATTTCACAAATTCTTTATGCTTTTTTAAGATCGTGCTGAGATTTGGCACAATCACTAAATCTTCATAGAACTCTATGTATCTATTTCTCTTTATTTCTTTTTCATCTAATAGTATTCCATTCAAGTATAATTTACCATCTTCTCTAATTAACTTCAGTTCTGACTTTATGGCTGTTTTCGAGGCAATGTTTACAATACCCGGAAACGTAAAATTTAGGTCATTTGATTCGTAGACCCCAGACTTCGCAAATCCAGATCTTGCTTTCATTTTTATCATGTTATTACACTGATTTTAGGTAATATTATTTTATCAAAATTAAATTCTCTGTGGCATATAATGCATTTACCTGCTCTCTTTGCACATTGAACATGATAGGCTGCGTCCCCTGTCTCACATTCTACATAATCTAGCCCGCTGAATATCTTGCCTCTGCAATAGCTACATCTCTCAGTGCCTGTAGATTTTTTAATTGTGTAGCCCGGGTCAATCTCCAGATTGAATGGAACAGTAATCTCACTTTTATATGATTTATCCAAATTTGTAAAAGTAATAATAAATTCTAGTTCTCCGCTCTTTTTAACTATAGAAAAGTCAGTTTCCATTTCTTTTTTGTCTTTTCCTTTAATTGATTCAATATTTATGGGCTCACTTTGTGATAGCAAACCAGCTATCTTGATCTGAATGTTAAGCGTATCCTCTGGGCTGTTATTAGTTATTTCCAGTTTTGCATGAAGAACAGTTTCAATGATGCTAATGGCTTCCAAGTTTATACTGATTATATTATTATGTGCCTCTGTGAATCTATCTATATCTCCAGATAGTTCTGAGATTTTGTCAATTGCAAGCTCAGGATTATTATTGATAAGTAATGCTATTTCATTAGCCCGATTTAAAAACACATACGTTTCTTTATTTTCTATCTTTATTTTCATGAACTTTTGTTTTAAAATCTCAAATTTTTCCCTTGCATCTTTCAGTAAAGATTCATAACTATTAATTACTGATTTTACATCACTTAAATATTTGAGAACTTGAATATACTCTTTACCTTGAAACGCCATATTTATAAGCTCTTTTAATCTTTTTACGTTTTGAGTGTTTATAAATTCCAGATCAGCAAGTTCACTCTTCATTCTCTTTTCTATCTCTTCCCTTATACGAGACTCTAGACTAGAGCTGATGTTTTTTGTTTCTTCCATAATCTTTACAAAATCGCTATATTCTAAGATTACCAATAAATCTGACACTTTAATGAGTATATCCGACAGGTCTATGCCAAATGATTTATATTTTTCTATCTCTGTTTTTGTAGTATTGATAAAGTTGAATATGTATTCATAAAGCTTTCTTTCAAATTCCTTCATTAATTCTGCCACAAAAGATAGTATATATTCATATTCTAAATTTTTTACATTCATTTTTAAGTTATTGACTTTATCTATGAGTTCCGGATAAAATATGTCATACTTTTTTTCTGATAATATATAATTTTCAAGTAATGCTATCCTTTCATTAACCAATTTTTCTAGTTCTTCGTTAATTATATTAATTAGCTCTTCTCTTTTTTTGGTTATAGCCACTGTATCTTTTTTATTTATTTTTTCTAGCTCTTTGACTTTAACTTCTATTTTTTCAAAATTAGCGAATTTTTTATATGTTGTTAAAAGTTTCTGATATTCATTTTCTTTTGTGAGCATATACCCAGATATCCTTTTCTCAAGTATATCTGTCGACTTTTTGATTAAAGATAATGAGTTTTCATAGTTAACTCCAACAAAATTAGTTTTAGCCTCGCTTATTGTCTTCATTACGTCTTTAACATCTAAGTTAAGATCACGTGCCTCTGCAATCAATATCTTAGAATATTCTAAATTTTTTTGTATATTGTTTACCAGGAAAATAGTATATTGAATATTATCTAACAGTTTCAGAGATCTATCAATACATTCAGTATATTTCCCAGCACGTACTAATATTTCTATCTCGTTCTGTTGCTCTATCATTCTCTTACCTAAAAGACTGGACTGGGCGTTGATCTCATTTTTAACTTTTAAAAATATTTTTTTAGCCATTTTTTTCTGTATATCTGTCTTTCCCAGCTCATCTAATGCTTCAAATCCTCTTTTTAACGATTCATAATCATTGCCTTTTTTAAGGTTTAATTCTGCAGAAGATAAAAGTCCTTCCACTATCGTGGTATCAACATTCCTGGCTTTTGCGTTGTTTATTTCTTCTCTTACATTATTTAATATTGAATCTACTGCCTCATTTAACCGTGCTGAAATATTGGATAATATAGCTTTTACTTTATTGATAGCTTCTGTATAAACGCCAGATGAAACCTGCGCCTTTATGCTCTCATACTCATTTTCAAGGTCCTGTACCACAAGTTCCAGGTTCTTGGCTTCTCTTATTTTTTGCTCAACTAACTTTATATCTGGTTCTAAAATATCATAAACATATTTGATGTTATTGATTTTGTTCTCATATACTTTTAAAGTTTCCAAGCTCTTACTGTACTCTCGGCTCACAAAATATTTTTTTGAATCTTCGAGAATATTCTCATCTAATGGAATTTTTAAATATCTGCTCTTTAGTGTATCTAAAAGCTGGTCCATTTTTAAAAAGCTCTGCGAAAAAAAAGATTCAATTTGCTGTTCGGTTTCTTTGAAAATTTTCTCTGCCACTGTTTTTGCATCTTTAAACTTCTTTTCGTTTATTAGTCTTTTGAATACAACTGCATCGTTTTCAAATTCTGGCCCTAACCCTACTGTTTGAGATATCTTGTACAGTTCTTCTATCTTTTTAGTTATAGCATCTATATCTAGAGAAAATATGACATTATCAATTTTTTCAGATAATTCATCTATCAGCTTCTTGCATCTATCAAAATTAAATTCGCTATACTCTTTTTTTATTTCCCCAAGTTCAAAATCGATGTTTAATATTCCTGTATCAGGTATCTTAATATCTTTTATTCTCTGCTTTATAGATAACATATCTATAAACAATGATTCGCTGTGTTCTAATATCTCGTTAACCTGCTTTCTTAAAATTAAAGACTTTTTAAAAACTTCTTCTATATTTGCTTTCTTGTGTTCATCCATAATTTCAGAGATCTCTCGCGGTAATGGAGTTCTTTCTTTATCTATGCCTAATTTTTTTAGTACTATCAAAATAGTGTTGCTATATACCAGTATCTGATCAATTATATCTTTCATTGAATTATCAAAGATATTTTGCAAATCAGAATATGCCTGTTTTATATTGTTATCATTTTTTTGTTCTAATTCTATTTTTAAAATGGTGATTTGAGTTTTTAGTTGAGAAACATCAAAATTTTCATTACTCAGCTGTTCTGCTACAGTTTCAATGCTCTTTAATTTATCGTTATATTCCTTCACTTTTTCATTCCACAATACATTTTCAATTTCTTTAAAAATTGTGTAAATCTCTCTATAACTATGATTGTTTAATAACTCTTTTATTTTGGCTAATGAGTCTGTTAAAATAAGACCTGTTTCTTGACTCTCTTTTACAAGTTTTTTTTCGGTATCTCTTATCTTTGAGTTTATTACTTTTTCTATGTTTTCAATTAATAACGCGTCGATTTTTTTAGTGCTGGATATATAAGCTATAAAATCTGAATTTTCAAAAAGCTGGTCCAATAATTCAATATCATAATTTTTTAAGTCTATTCCGTACATTTTTGAAACTGAAATATTTTCATCTAGTTTGGATTTTAAGTTTAATGCATAATCTTCAAGATCTCTTTTTAATCTGTTCTTAAACTCCGTCAATTGAGCTTCTGCTTTAAAAGGATCGCTCCTAACTAAATCAGATATACTATCTAGTTCTTTTTCTGAAATATTTAATGATATGCCTTCTTTTGAAAGCTTTGGTAACAAATCTTTCGTTTCAACCAGCTCTTTAATAAGCCTATCTCTTAAATTTATAATTTTTTCTATTTGCTGCCTTGCATTTTTTATATCATTATATGAAGCTATGTAGTTTTTATCTTTTAACTTATCTTTTGCAGATTCTAAACTATTCAGTGAATTCGTGATATCGATATTATCTTCTTTGGCTTTTGAAAGTATGTCTTTTACTTTCGATATCTCATCGTATAGCCTCTGAAATTTCATTTTCTCAATCTGCGACATCACTCTCTTGATTGCTACTAGACTGTTAAAATAAGATCCTTCATAAAAATCATTTTTTATCTTATTAATCTCATTATTCAGCTCTTCTGCATTTTCCACGCCAATAAATTTTGCTTCGTCTATGAGGTTACCTGTTATTGCCATGATACTCTCGAAAAATTCAGAGATCTGATTTTTTAATAGATCTCTCAAATCCTTCGATATTACTATTGCTTTTTCTATGTTCCCTTTTTTATATTCTCTTTCTATCTCTTTTTCAATCTGGCTTATTTTAAGGGCGTCAAATGTTATTTTTGCAAACTCGATCGATTTTTTTAAAGAAGATATTTCTAGTAACAAAGCCCTGTATTTTTCTCCAGATTGCTCTCTATAGTCTAAATCTAACTTTTTCAATTTTTCAGCGGCTAGTATAGTTTCTTTCTTGCTAATAAGCTCTAATATTTCATCACTTCTGGACTCAAAAATGCCTTTCTCCGTTGTATCAAATATATCCAGTTTAGCTATTATAGCGTGTATTATTTTCAATAAACTTTCTTCAAAGATCTGTAAACATTGACTTTTAAGAATTTCTATCTTTTTAAAAGACTCTACAAAATTTTCAGAGGCTGTGTTTAACAATGATTTATACTCTACTTGATATTTTATAAGATCTATATTGAAGTACTTAGACATATCAAATATTTTATTTAGATCTGTATCAAAATCATTAATATGTGCTAGCTCAATAGATTTTAAGCTGTTTAGTACATCTTGATATATAGGTATACATTCAATATAGTTTTTATTATCATAAAGTGCCTTCCCCTTATTAAATTTAGTAGATATATTTACTGTATCCGCGCCTATTTTTTTCAATTCTAATAATTTTTTTTGTATATCTGCCTCTAGACTATCACATTGCTCTTTTTTTAATTTGATCTCTTTTGCCTTCTCTTCAAGCTCTTTTGTAATTTTTATTGCGGACGTATAAGGATTAGGCAATTAAAATTCCCCCACTATTAAATTTTATAAATAAATGATATCTATACATATAAACTTTTGTTTCAAATGTTATTAGAAGAGCTAAGATAAAGGATTTAATAATATGTGTCTGAGATCTTTAGCTAAACACTTGAAAAAATTCGAACGCTTTCTCTATGGACGAAAATACTAAAAGAACGCATAAAAAGATTAAAATAGTAATAAAGTATCAGCTTTTATAATGACCGAAGAAATGAGCTTTCAGATTATAGAGAAAGAAAAGGATTCTATCAAATTAGAAATTGTTAATTCAGATAATACCATTCTGAGACCTTTAATCGAAGAGATCTCTAAAGATCCGATGGTTGATGAGATCACTTATCATATAGATCATCCTACGCTGGATAATCCTGTATTGTATATAAAGGTAAAAGAGGGAAAACCACAAAATGCAGTAAAAAGAGGACTGAATAAATTACAAAAATATTTTGAAGACATGGACAAAATATTAAAAAAAGAGCTGGCTAAGAAGTGATAAGCTCTACTTTTGGCGGTTCTAAGTGTTCTAGCTTTCTCAATGGATAAGGTACTAATACTTCAACAGAAATAGTATCATAAGGTTTGCTCTGGATCAAGTTCACTTTTTCTTCCTTGTATAGATAGAGCAAAGGTATGAAAGTCTGTATAAAATCTAGCTTAGAGCCATCATAAAGCTCTTTTAATTCCATATAATCTTTATCAACGCTCAAGATGCGGTTCCATATTGTTTTTATTTCCTCTTCCAAACGCTCTCTATGAAGCTTTTCGTTCCATGTTTTGCTTAGCGTCTCATTTAATTTCTTGTTTTTCTCCTGTGTCTCTTTTCTAAGGTTCTGATCGTTCATGCTTTTTTGCAATGCGTTTATAAGTTCTATAATCGTTACGGGCCTTTTTTCTTCTCTTCTCACCGGTTCCTGCAAGGGATTTTCTCTGATTAAATAATCTGTAAGATCATAATCTCCATAATCATTATCGTATGTGTAAGGTTCTATTTCCTGCACCGGTTCTTTTTCTTCATACTTTAGTAGCACGCTTTTTGTTTTTTTCTCTAAAATTTGCCATGCCATGAATATAAGGTTTCCGGCAGTTATAAAGTCTATAAACTCTTCATTTTTGACTTTCTCTAAATATAATTTTGTAAACTCTAATATATCAAGGCTCCATGGATTCAAGCCATGCTCTATAACAAGCTCGAATGCAGCAACTATTGCTTTTTCCTGATCATCTTTCATAGAGTGATATAAACCTTTTTGAGAGTTTGCTATAAGTTTCAGATATTCTTCTATTTTAGACTCGTCATATTCATCAAAAGATATTAGTTTTTTAAGTATTTCAAGTTCCATTCTGCATAACCTCCATATTTTTCATAGACTGTGAAAATATTCTAGATAACCCGTCCATAGCAGATGTAACGCCTATTATATAATCTGCATAGTGTAATGTCACTTCTCTTAAAGATATTACTAAAAACTGTGCGTTGCCTGAGTTGCTTTTTATTATTCTTGCCACGTTTTCAGCATTTACACTGTCCAGAAACATGTCCACTTCATCCAAAATATAGATTGGAGAAGGCTCATATTTTTGTATTGCAAATATAAATGTCAATGCTGCCAGACTTTTTTCACCGCCACTCAATGCTTCTAGCCTTATAAACTTCTTGCTTTTAGGCTTAACTTTTATTACCAAGCCGCCAGAAAAAGGATCTTCTTCATTTTCAAGATACATATCTGCTTCTCCTCCCTCAGATATCTCTTTATATATCGTCATGAAGTTTTCTTTCACTGCTTTTAATACGATCATTAATCCTGTTTTTTTCTTTTCGTTGAGCTCAACCACCAGCTTTATCAAATCTTGGCGCTCTTGCTCTAGCTTTTCATAATTTGACTTTAATGTGTCGTATCTTTCCTTTTCGACATTATAATCATCTATAGCTTTCATATTTACAGGCTCTAAATTTTTTAGCTCAGTTTCACTATCCGAGACTATCTTTTTAAGTTCTGATACCGGTGGTACCGGCTCTGTTATCTCTATATTAAAAGCTTCAAATATTTTCTTAGACTCTTCAAGTTTTTCTTGCGATTCTTTAAGACGTGTATTTAAAGAGATAATAAAATCTTGCTTTCTTCCAGCATTTTCCTGACTTCTAGTTATTTCATGATCTATGCTTATGATCTTATTGTCCAACTCTTCCCTTTTTTTTATCAGTTCCTGATACTTTACATTAAACGATTTTTCAACTTCTATCAATTTTTGTAGCTCTTGCTCAGTCTGCTTTTTCTGTTCTTCTACTTCTTTTAGCTCCTTTTCTTTAGCTTTTATTTCTATAGTATAGTTTTCTACCTGCTTTCTGTTCGTTTCTATTTTTTCAGATAATAGAGATATTTCAGTATTTAAACCACTTAACTCATTAGTTTGTTCTTTTATAATACCATCTAAAGTTTCTATTTCTTCATTAAGCTTTTTTATTTCGTTTCTTAATTTTTCTGGCGTTAATGCTTCTATGCTCTTTTTTATCTTTTCGGATTCTTCAACTTTCGCCGCTATTGAATTTTTTAGATCTGTAATCTCATTCTCCAGACTCTTAAGCACCACCGTAAATTTATCACTCTCTTCCTGCTTAGCTTTCAGTTGTATTACACATTCAGTTAGTTTCTTATTATACTCTTCTTTAGTTTTTTCCCAGATTTCAAGCTCGGCCTTATTGTTTTTCATGGCAGACTCTCTAAGCTTTGCTGTAACATCTTGCAACATAGTTTCTATATTTTTCAGCCCATTTTCAAGATCGTCTCTCATGCTATTTTTATCTCTGAGCTTCTTTCCAAGCTCTTCTAAATCACGCATTGTTACTCTACTGCCCCGAGATTCTAAAGAGCCTCCTATTATTGCGCCACTTGCCTCAAATAACTGGCCGTCAAGCGTTACTATTCTGATCCCACCCATAAGCTTCCTCGCGGTAGCCATGTCCCTGACAATTATAGTGTCTCCAAAAATATACCATATCGCATTTTCATATTCTTTATTAAATTTTATAAGCTCAATTGCAAACCCCAGAACGTTCTGCTCTTTCACGGCAAGTAATGCCTTGCCTCTTGGTCTGCCTACCATCATTTTGTTCAGAGGCAAAAATGTGGCCCTGCCTAAATTTTTATTCCTTAAATATTCTATTGCTTTTGTTGCATGTTCATCATTTTCAACAACAATGCTTTCTAGCCTCGCACCTGCTGCAATTTCTATTGCAACCTTATACTCGTCAGGTACGGTAATTAATTCAGATACTGTTCCAACAATCCCCTTTAATTCATTATGGTCTCTGGCACTTATTATATGATACCCCGCCCCCACTTTACTGCTGTCAATTCTCGCCTGCACTTTTTCATACTCTTTAGTAAGAGATAGTATCTCTTTTTCTACCTTCTCAATCTCCTCTTTTAGGCTTTTTTCTTGATTTGTTAGCTTAAAATATTGTTCTTGCAGTTCTTTAGTATTTTTCTCAATACCTTTGTTGAAATTTTTTGATTCACTGAGTCTCCATTCTGCATCTGTTATGTTTAGTTCATAATTCTTTTTAGACTCTTCGAGACCTGCTATTGACTCTGCAAGCATGTCAAGCTTATTTTTTGTTTTGTTAAATTCATTTGTCTTCTGCGTGAATTCAGATCGCATAGTCTCAAGATCTTTATACAACTTTAACAGATTCTCCTGCAATCCTTTAGTGCTCTCTGAATATTCTACTGCTTTTTTCTCTTTTTCACTTAAAATGCTTTTTTTTGCGTTATAATCCTGAGCCTTTGCCTCTTTTTCTTTGCTTAATTTTGTTCTCTGTAGCTCTGAATTTTTGAGCTTTGTAAGAAGCTCTTTGTAATCTTTTTCATTGCTTAAAACAAGCTCTCTTTGCTTTTTTATAGTATCTTCCAGATCTTCAATCTTCATCTTGTTTCTTCCAAGCTGGATCCTATGCTCATCAATCTGCTCTTTCAATTTTTTTACATCTTCTCCTCCACTGTTTGCTATCTCTAAATCCAGCTCAGTTCTCTTTGCTTTCACGTTCTCTTCCGACTTATTCATTTCCTTGATATCACTGTTTAATTTCTCTATCTCATTTTTTAATCTGAGTATCTCTGCTTCGTCGCCTTCTATTTCTGACCTAAATCCCATCATTCGCTTATACTCTAGCTGAGCCTTTGCCTTATTATATCGATCTTTAATCTCTAAATATTTAAGCGCTACATCTCTATCCTTGCTCAATGTTGCTACATGCACTTCGATCTCTTTCAATAAGAGATCTATTGCATTCATGTTTTCTTCTACTTCTTTTTTCTTACTCTCTGCATTTTGAATCTCTTCATCATATTTCGTTATTCCGGCAATTTCTTCCAGTATTCTCCTGCGCTCCAGTGCCGTCATCTCTACAATATTGGTTACATCTCCTTGTTGCACAAAATTGTAGCCATCTGCAAAAATTCTGGCTTGTGACAACAGATCTGTAAAATCTTGCAGTTTTGCTTTATCACCATTGATATAAAAATAAGAGTTGTATCCATCCTCACGCTCTGATAACTTAACCATTCTTGAAAACGTGACCAGATCATTATCTAATGGTATAAACCTATCTGTATTATTAAACGTTATAGAAACTTTACAGTAATCTGCTGCATTTCGGTCTTTGCCTCCATTAAATATTAAGTCAGTAAGCTTTTGTGCTCTGATCATTTTTGAGCTTTTTGGGCCTAAGACAAATAGGATGGCATCTGATATATTACTTTTCCCAGAGCCGTTGGGACCACTCAAAACTGTGAATCCATTTTTAAACTCTATCTTTGTCTTTTTGCCAAACGATTTGAAATTTTCAAGCTCTATTGACTGTAAAAACATTTACTCACCAATCCTGCCAGGATATTTTATGACTTTTGTCTGACTTATTAAATTAGATATAATATAATTAGTATATAAATTTTACTAAAAAATCAGACATTATTGATATAAATGTCATACTATTGGCACAAGATCAAAAGAATAATTTTTTGAAGGTTCTATAGCATATAGGATAGTTTTTGGAGCGATCCCATAAAGACATAATTTATTGTATATATTTAGAAGTCTGATATGAATTGATGCCATGTTTTTTATCAGATTTTCACTTATTATGCCTGGCTTAGCTATAGCTATTCCTATATCGTTGCTATTTATAATATTATTTATGAAATCTACAATTTCTAAAAATGCTATTTGGCCTCTAAACTTTTCAATTGTACTCAAGGAAAGGAGGTAAACAATTGTTTTATTATACTTTCTCAGTTCATTTATTTTCGAGTTCAATTGCTCTATTGAACTTTCTCTTCTGCCTGTAAGCGATATAACATACTTTTTGTTATTATTGTATCCAGAATAATCTATAAATCTAAGATTATTATCTACCAGTTCAGGGTCTAAGAATCTATAGCTCTTAAATCTATTTCTATTACCTTCGATAGTTTGGCCCAACGAAGGAACTGCTAAGATCCCAATATTGTTGCTTAATATATTTCCAAGTATCTGGGTCATAAAGGTCTCATATTGCAATTTACTCACATCTTTACTAACAGATATTAAATTTAAAGTGCCATATTTAAACCCTCCATCCAACATTGTGTCTAAATCTTTGCTTCCGGTAGTAATTAAGTTTTTATTTTGCATATTGTAATCTTTCTCTATATTTTCCAACCCCTGAAGAGAGATCTCGGCAGTAGGTGAAAATATCCTAAATTTTCCACCATTTAATGTAATCATATATTTGCTAAATTTAAAGCTTACACCTCTCATTTTAATTATATTCAGACTTCTCACCTTTCTCCCTTCGTACATATCCTGATCTAAAACAAATACACCATCAGCTATGTACTCTAACTGTTCTGACCTCTTTTTTTCTAAAATAAATATTATATTCGCATTACTGTCATCTACCAAGTCTTTTACTAGGGTATATATAAGCTCTTCTTCGTTAATTTTGTACTTGCTTGATAATCCTTCCACGCTGTCTATTATTATCATAGACCTATTTGGAAGATTACGTTCTACTTCATTGTATACTCGTTTTAATTCTGGTATTTTAAGATCCTTGAAATATTTGTTGTATAATACTCTTGACACTTTTGCAGGTTTGTCATCGTAGATATTCTTGATCAATAATCTCGCTGCCTCTACTTGTTCTTCGTCACTGTTTGCTTCTATAATTTTTAAGCTATCTAAAAACAACCTGCCAGCATCTATTATTTTAGTTTTATTTTCCATATCTTTTATCCATGGAAACTGCTGATATAATGCAGAATCACCAACTCTTGTAGATAAATATATTCCATTGTACTTATCTTTATAAGTCTCTAAAATCTGGAGTGCTAGCGTAGTTTTACCGGTACCTGGAGCACCAGCTAAGATAAGAGATGTTGCAGATTTTGATTCAAAGAAGATAGATAATTCTTTCATTAAGCCAGACAGACCATTCATAACAGATTTGATATTATATAATAACTATAATAAATTTTCTGACAATAACTCGATTTTTAACTTACCTCGTAGAACTGCATTCAAAATCACAAAAATAGCCTCTTTCCTAGATATTCTTTCATTTATTTTTTCTGCTTTTTATTGCTTACACTACGTTATTTTCCAAAGATAAAAGAATGTATATATTATGCTTTAAACACATAGCCATTGCTTTTACTCGTACCATGATCACAGTTTTTGAATGTGCGGTGATCTAGCAATTCCTTTTCTAATTTTTCATCTGACGAATTATCCTGTCCGTTAAAAATAGTACCTTTTCTGTTTATTCCAAGAAAAATAAAGGGGTAAAAGATAATTTTTTAGACTCTACTTTTTTTCGTATGGAGCCCACCATTTATCTACCATTTCCTGAATCTCTTTAATATATTGTGGATTGTTAAAGAGATGCCTGAATCTACCCTGCGGTTTTAAATACTCTTCTACTGGCTTTCTCTGCTTTGGAATATATGTAAGCTTCAAATTTTCTATTTCACCATTCTCTATTTCATATAAAGGAAATATTCCTGTATCTGTTGCAAGTCTCATTATCTCTATTGTCTTACTTGGATCATGTCTCCATCCTGTTGTGCAACTGGATATAGAATGTATAAATCTAGGTCCTTTGATCTTTAAAGCTTTGTTTATCTTCGTTTTAAAATCGTTCATATAGGCAGGATTAACAGTAGCTACATAAGGAATATTATGTGCTGCTACTATCTTTGCAATCGGCTTTTTTAGCTCTTTTTTACCGAGCATATCTGAAGGACCTATCTGTGTCGTTGTAGTCCACGCACCGAAAGGAGTGGATGAAGATCTCTGTATTCCCGTGTTCATATATGCTTCATTATCATATAACACATACATGATATTATGACCTCTCTCTAACATTCCGCTCAAAGACTGTATGCCAATATCAGAAGTACCACCATCTCCACCGAATATAATTATGTTTGCATCTTTGTCTTTTCCAAGAGCTTTAAGTGCATACTCTAGGCCACTTGCAGTCGCAGAGGCATTTTCAAAAGCAGTATGTAACCAAGGCAATTTCCATGATGTATGTGGATAGGGTGTGGAAAATACTTCCAGACAGCCTGTAGCGTTCACAATGTACGTGTTCGGGCCTGCAAGTTTCAGTACCCATTTTACAATAATTGGTGCTGCACAGCCTGCACAGGCTCTGTGCCCAGGCGCAAAATATTCAACATCTTCGTTGATCATTGCATTCCCTCCGCTTTATATACCGCGTCTTTATCAACATTGATCCAGTTAACAGCTTCAGCCTTCTGGCTTTGCGCAATATTTACAATCTCTTCATAGTTTTCAACTTTAATATCTCTACCACCCAACCCAATTATAAAATCTATAATTTTAGGGCGTGTTTTCTCACCGTACATTATTGTTGAAATCTCACTATAAATAGATCCTGCAAATCCGATGGATATGTTTCTATCCACAACGGCAAGTAATTTTACCTTTTTAAGTATATTTATAAGCTCTTCTTTTGGAAATGGTCTGAAAACAGTTATCTTGATTAATCCAACTTTAATTCCCTTTTCTCTCATTCTTCGGACTGACTCTCTTGCTGTGCCGGTCATTGAGCCCATGGTTAATAATACTATATCTGCATCATCCACCATAAATTTAGATACTTTTTCATATTTCCTTCCAAATTTAGTCTCGAATTCTTTAAATGATTCGTCGATTACTTTTTTTGCATTTTCCATGGCTATGCTTTGTGAATACCTGAATTCAATATAATGTTCAGGAAATACAAATGCCCCGAAAGTGGAAGGGCTATTACTGTCCATAACCTCATAATTTATTTGCTTTTTCCCTAGGAAAGCATCAACCTCTTCCTGCTCTGGCACATCCACAGGTTCCATTGTGTGAGTCAGTACAAAAGCATCGAGTCCAATCAATGTTGGTAACAACACTTTTTCGTTTTCACTGATCTTAAAAGCCAGAAGTGCAAGATCCAGTGCTTCCTGATTGGTTTCGGCATATAAATGTAACCATCCTGCATCACGCTCTGACATGCTATCCTGCTGATCAGCCCATATATTTACCGGTGCACTTAATGCTCTATTTCCCACAGCCATGACTATTGGCAGTCTCATTCCACTTGCTATGAACAGCATTTCATGCATAAATGCCACGCCCTGGCTTGCAGTTGCGGTCATGGTCCTTACACCCGTTACTGCAGCTCCTATCGCCGCGGACATTGCTGAATGTTCGCTTTCAACAGGTAAAAACAGTGCATCCATCTTCCCTTCAGCTATCATTTCTGATATTTTTTCAGGAAATAAAGTGGAGGGTGTGATAGGATAAGCAGGTATTACGGATACCCTCGCAAGTTTGGCTGCATAAGCTACAGATTCGTTACCTTTCACGATCATTTTTGTCATATTACTTTTCCTCCCTGTAGAAATCTATAGCTTTGGTCGGGCATTCATTTACACAGATCCCGCATCCTTTGCAGTAATCATAGTTTATAACTGGAACTGGCATATTGACCAGTTTCTGGTTTGGTGTTGCATATGTTTTTCCCTCTTTCTTTTCTATTGCTGGCTCTGGGCAATAAGTCCAGCAAATCATGCATCTAATACATTTTTCATATCTTATTTCAGGTTTATAAGTTCTCCATGATCCCGTCTCTTCAAGAGCGGTACTTCCTGGCTCTGATATGACTATACCTCTTGTAATTTTCATAAAAAGTTCACCATCCTAAAACCGTTTTTTGATAAGATTCAAAAGCGGCGGCTGCGTTCTCCTCTCCCTTAATCGGCGCGTTTTCCTTCACAGCTTCCACTATGCTCTCTATTTTCACGTTTCCTACTGCCTTTGCGTAAGCTCCGAGAATCGCAGTGTTTACTATAGGCGCGGATTTAGATCCTAATCCCCTGTTCACTGCAATGTCAGTTGCATCCACTGTTGCGACTTTAAAGGTTTTTAGTTTGAATTCAGACGGTTCTTTAACAGAATTAAATATTATTATTCCTCCATCTTTCAATCCTTTAGCCACGTCAATCTTGCTTATCAAAGATGTGTCTAGTACTATCACCGCATCTGGATTATAAATATACATTTTTATATCTATTTTCCTGTTGTCAATTCTTGTATACGCTTCTACAGGAGCACCTCTGCGCTCTACTCCAAAAAACGGAAATGCCTGTACATCATAGCCTTCTTTGAACGCTGCAATCGCAAGAATATTTGCAGCTGTAACTGCACCTTGTCCACCTCTGCCATGAAATCTTACTTCATACATAGCGAGAGGTAAATGCAAACAATAAGATAAAGCTTCTTATTGGCTATGTCAAACTTTGGCATATATGACGGGTATTTGCTAATATATATCAATAAAAATTGTTGAGTATAATGTTAAAAATTATAAAATATAATCTAAAAAAGATTAAAAACAGATTTTTTTTGAATCTATTTTATTCCCAATCATTCTTTTGTTCTTTTTCCTCCTCATCCTCGTTCGAATCTATATCCTCATCCAGGCTGTCAGATATCATATAATCAATATCTTCATACTTCTTCAACTTATCCAAGTCTTTCTTTTTCACAAAGTTGATTTTCTTTTTTTGAGGCATGGATATTTACCTCCAATTTCCATAAATCAAAATTTCATATATAATCATTTCTATTTTTTATTTGTTATTACTAATAAAAATATATGCCATCTCGCTTCATAAATTCACGCATTAAAGATGTCGCATAAGTCCCTTTGTTCAAATAGAACTTAAAAACTGCATAATCGTTGTCCGTGACATAAGATAAACTTTTAAAATTTTCAGACATTGCCCTTCTAAATCCTTTAGAAGATAATTCTGGCAATTCTTTGATCTTGAACATATCTTTTGATATATTTTCAGCCTCTATGACCTCTTTTTCAATTCTTCCCTGTTCTCCACCTGAAAACTCAGAGTTATAACCATATAATATTGCAGAAATCCAAGCTTTTTTCTCTTCAATTCTCTTTTTTATGGTATCAATGTTGTCCAAAGTTACCGGAATTTCACGGTCTGTATCTGGATAGCCATCTTTCACCGGTATTATAACATCCCCAGTCATAGGCTCTAAAATAGATTGCTCTTTAATCCTAAAGGTAAGTATCTTATTGAACAAATAGGACTGATATCCATGAATAAACATCATTTTCAGTGTTCTTGGCAATGCTGCTATTGCACCTCTATAATCTCCAGGTTTTTCAATAAGATGGTATAACATCACTTTTTCATAATCTAGTGTTTCAGATATCATTTTTAAAGTACCTTTAGCATCTAAAGTGTCAAAAAAATAAGATCTGGCTTCTGTATCTTTGTCATAGTCGAATTTCATGCCCACATAATGTCTTACTGCGTTTTCAAAATCTCTCTGAAGTATATATTTACCCACAATATGAGTAATTGGTCTCGATGATCCGAATCTTTGAACACCAAAAAAATTTGGAAAACCAGCTTTTAGCTCAGCCATTGTACCATCTATTAATGTGGATTCAGGATTGCATTCTGAGACCTTGATTTTAAACTTGTTTCCGTACAAATCCCCTAAATCTAAACAGATATTGGTTCTGAAAGATTCGAGTATTTCTACATCTCTTAAATTAATGTTGATATCAGATTCAAAATTTTTTATGCAGAAATATTGAGTAGATATTGCTCTTTTATCTTTAGTACCTGCAAAAGTGATGTTGTTTCTGCCTATCTTTAGCCTTTTAGATAGCTCATTGACAAAACGGTTAGTTTCCCAGTTGTTTAATTTGATTAACAATATCAAATTCTTGCCATTAGAATCCCTTGGTACTGGAATAGGTATTTCTTCCACCTCAAAATCCTCAATTTTATTTTTTAGTTTCCCGCCGATGCCTTTAGTATGAGAAAGATATGCACCAATTCCAATATAATCCTCATCGATCATATTATATCAATACTCTTCAAAAACCCGAGAAACATCAATATTACACCTATCATCTGCCCCGAATAATAAAGCGCGTAATTGTTTATCAGTGCTGCAGAACCTACTGCTGAAAATACCAGCGCACCCAATCCTATTAAGGAATTATAAACTATCGCATTTTTTGTGTGTCTAAGCCTGTAAGCAGAATAGAATGCACCCAATATAAGTGCTATTGCACCTGGAATTATCAATAACATTCCTATACCAGTGACATATGCTGGCATGGCATTTGCTGTACTTGACAGCAACGTTGTTGCATTTATAGTTGCAGAAAAGTTTACTATTGTAAATATGATTATTACAAGAACAGAATAGATCAAACTGTACATACTGAATTTTTGATTGTTAAATAGATATATTGTACCAAGCCCTAATAATAAGACTAATATCGTACTCGAAAAATTGTAAAATTTGTAAAGATCTATGTTCCATGAATAATATTGAGCATAAAACATACTTAAAAATGCCAGGGTCATAAAAATAAGTCCTATACCCCAAAATAGATTTTTTGGCTTTTTGTTTTTTATATATCTCTCAAATATCCAGATCGCAAATATAAAAGATATTATTGTTGAAACTAACACATACACATCAATCATATAGCATTATGAATAGGATCTACTATTTATTACTTTTTATTTGTTTCACGCACTTCTGCAACCATGCCTTTCTTAAATTTCAGCGCTTCTGTCTTGTTCATAAAAGTTCTTCCTACCCCTATATAATTATCATCTGGATCAACTATCAAGACTTCATCATATGGTATCAGGTCCGGATCCATGTCTACTACAAATCTGGCAAAAACGTTTTTTCCTAGCATGTTGAACTCTGCAGAATCTTTGGACACTGCGATCCTCAACTTTGGATACTTAAAATACGCATGAAGTAATTTTCCAGCTTCATATTTTAAAGTAAAAAAACCGTCATTGCGCATGGATAATATATGTTTATCATCTAAAAATACAGTTCTTATCATTCCAGTATTTTTGCTTTTCACAATTTTTACAGGTCCATTAAAAAGCGCATTGCTTGAATATTTGCCAAATTGATAATCTACAATGGCTCTTATTTTCTCTATATCTAGATCTTTTTTGTGTTCAGTAATAAACTCATCTCCAATAGGATCATCCGGGTTCTTTAAACGGGATATCAATGTATCTAAATCCCATGAATCCATTATATGCTTTAAGTTGTCTATCTTATCTGGATAATCTGGAAAAGAAGACTGTAAAATAGGATAAATACTCATTAACTGGTATGGTATAAAACCGAAAGGTGTATGCACCAAAAACGTGGCATTAGCTGTTTCTATGTATTGCTTCATTTTATCAATATTTTCCTGGTTTAGCACCACTACTGTTTTTTCGTTTTGAAACTCCGATCTAATTCTCTTATCAAGTCTGTATATAACAGGGCGATTCAAAGATTCTATACTTGTATAAAAATAGGCATGTTTCCTGCTCAAATTTTCAAATCTTTCCAGTTTTTCTTGATACTTTTTCAGGGTTTTCAATGCAGAATAGAGTGCTGGATGAGACCTTGATCGCTCTTCAACATATTCCCATATGCTTTGCTCAAATATTGCAGTTTTTACTCTGTTAAGCTCTTCCACCGATATGAACAGATTATGTTCTGCGATTAGCTTTACGCGGTCATCATATGGCATTTGGGCCAGTTCTGAAACTTCGTATTTATCGAGAACGGGAGAATAATAAGGTACATATTTCATGTCTTTCAGTTCCCTTGTGCCATCAGGAAATAAGAACCTGTTATCGCGTGCATATTTTATATATGATGAAGAATCAAAAAAATCAACCCCTAGCAATATAGACATCGCAAAAAACATGGGGTGGCCAGCACCAAATAGATGGACTGGCTTGCTGGGATCTAAATTTAATTTTGAGGCAATTAATATATCAACAATATCAGAATACCTGTATGATTCTAACAGCGGAACTACTCCGCCTATAGGATAATAATCAAATTCCAAAGCACTCATTTTCTGGGCTGCATATTCTCTTAAATCTAGATACACAGATCCCTGTACTGTTCCCGCCAGCTTCATATTTCCTTTGATTTTTAGTGCTTGTGCTCCCCTCCTTGCCGTTTCTTCAATAGCAGACAATGCCTGTTCTCTACTGAAATCAGGTTCTGTAAAGATATCTAGAATAGTTCCTATATCTGCCCCTATTTCTCTTTGAAAGTCTAATATTTTTTGAGGGTCAAGCTCTAGATTGCCATATACATGATCCTGAAAAGTCCCTGAATCGGTCATTATTATGCCAGGATAATCAAGCATTTTGTGCAGTTTCTGTGTTAGCGCTTTCTCTTTAAGATCATTGTTGTTGTAGATTATATATGAATTTGTAATTATCGACTTTAATTTAAATTTTTCATAGATGTCTCTGGGAGATATCACTATCTTACCAGGATTTATCACGGGCATTAATGTAGGTGTTTCAACCTCTTTATTATTCACACTGAACTTGCATATCCTGGCTAATCCATCTCTCTCTAATAACTCAAGCATTAAACTGCAACTCCACAGATACAAAAAGCAATATAGTTTAAAAATGTTTTTAAAAGACCTTGCCAAACCAATCTTTTTTATAGATTATCTGACAAAGTCATTTTAAATATTAAAAAATTTAATTGTTTTTTAGGGCCTTTTTTAACTCTTCGATCAATACCGGTACTACTGTATGTACATCTCCGACTATGCCATAATCTGCAATATTGAATATTGGGGCGTTAGGATCTTTATTGATTGCCACGATCATCTTAGACTCTTTCATACCTACGATATGCTGGATAGTTCCAGATATTCCACATGCAATATATAGTTTAGGAGATACTGTTATACCGCTCTGCCCAATCTGCGCGGTTTTAGGCATTAATCCTATATCTACAATTACTCGGCTGCAACCCATAGCTGCACCAAGCAAATCTGCAAGTTGCTGAACATCTACCAGAGATTCTTTAGTAGTTCCTACACCTCTGCCAACTGAAACAATTATATCTGATTCGTCTAACTTCTTAACTCCGGCAACAGAGGTGCTGATTATCTCTTTGACAATTGCTCTCATGCTTAGCATATCTGGAGTTACTGGCATTTGTACTATCTCTGCTGTTTTACCAGACATAGGCTCTATTTTCTTAAATACATTTGGCCGAACTGTCGACATCTGCGGCCTATGATTTGGTGCAATGATTTCAGCCATAATGTTTCCGCCATAAGCAGGCCTGACCTGCACTAAGTTTTTGTCAAGTACTTTCAGATTTGTGCAATCAGCAGTTAATCCTGTTCCTACTGATGCGGATATTCTTGGAGCTAGATCTCTGCCCAGTTTTGTTGCTGGGATTAAGATTATGGATGGCTTGTATGTGTTTATTAAATTTGTAACGATCTTTGCGTATGCTTCTGAACTGTAAAGTTTCAGATTAGGATCCTCTGCTAGATATACTTTGGTAGCACCGTAAGCTGCAAGGTCTGGAACGAACTTTTTAACATCCGCACCTATCAATACACAGCTTACCTCTTCATTCAAAATAGATGCTAATTCCAGAGATTTAGACAACAGCTCAAATGTAACGCTTTTAACTTTAGTCTGATCGTATTCTGCATAGACCCAAATGCCTTTAAAATCTTCTATCACTGTACCACCTTCTTTTCTTTTATAGCCTCTGCTACCTTCTTGCAAGCATCTTCAATATTATCTGTAAATATTACACCTTTAGTTTTTTGGGTAGGTGAATAAATCTTTGAGACTCTGGTCGGAGATCCTTTCAATCCACATTTTTCTCTTGGAACATTGAGATCTGCCTGTTTCCACAATGAATAAGGCTTCGATTTGGCTTTTATTATGCCACTCATAGAAGGATTCGAATATTCAAAAGAGGTTGGGGGTAAAAACGCTATTAACGCCGGTAACTTCAATTCCATGATCCTGTAACCTTCATCCGTATCACTTTTAACTATAATCTTCTCCGGTGTTATATCTTTTATCTCTTCCACATAAGTAGCCTGTGGTAGATCCAGCATTGCTGCTATCTCTGGTCCTACCTGTCCTGTTTCACCGTCTTGAGCCATCTGTCCAGTGAATATAAGATCGTATTTTCCCACTTTCTTGATCGCGCTGGCCAAAGAAAATGACGTTGCAAGCGTATCTGCACCTGCAAATGCATAATCTGAAAGGTGTATTGAAACATCTGCGCCGAGTGCTAAACATCTCATCAATGCAGTTTTAGCTTGATCCGGGCCGAGAGTAATAACTGTTATAGTACCACCTAGCTTATTTTTTATCATTACTGCTTCTTCCAACGCAAACTGGTCAAACGGGTTCAATATACTGGGCACACCTTCTCTGATCATGTTCCCAGTTTTAGGGTCAATTTTGACTTCTGTAGTATCTGGCACTTGTTTTACTAATACTAAAATATCCATAACTGATCACTTATATGCTATATACTCTTTTCCAAGTAATTCTCTGCTAACGATTACTCTCATTATCTCTTTGCTTCCCTCCGCCCACGCAAACGAGCGAACAGCCCTGTATGCAGCCTGATCTAAACACTCTCTCGTATATCCAAAAGCTCCCTGCCACTGCATCACTTCATCTATCGCTGCTGTGGACCATTCTGAAGCAAACATTTTCGCCATTGCTATAGCTTTGCTGGAGTCAAATCTCTTCGCTTTTCCGATGCTCTCCTGATCCAGTGTCCATAATGCTTTATATGAACTTTCCATGAGAAAATTCAGCTTTGTATAGTGCTCTGCAAGTTTGAACTGTAAAGCTTCATATCTTGCTAAAGGAAGCCCAAATGCTTTTCTCTCTTTCAGGTACTTGGCTCCTCTATCAAGCGACTGTAAACCTGCTCCTGCGCATATAACCGCAATAAATCCTCTTGCATACTCATAGCCTTCATGTATCAAATAAAATCCTTTGTTTTCCTGACCAATAATATATTTTTTCGGGATTTTTACATTATCAACCGAAAATCCGCCCGTTGTAATTCCTTCTCTTCCAAGATCATCTACATACGTTGGCGTAATTCCCTTTTGTTTCAAAGGCAGATAAAACAATGTCATACCTCTAGCTCCAAGCTCAGGGTTCTGCTTTGCTACAGTGATATGTCCTCCATCTGTTTCTATTGCTTCTCTAACTCCGCTTATATACATCTTTTCCCCATTTACGATGTATTCATCTCCTTTCTTGGTAATGGTAGTCCTTGTTCCTGCCACATCAGATCCTGCATCAGATTCTGTGGTTGCAATTCCCAAAAATTTTTCACCCTTAGTTACTTTTGGAAGAATTTCAGATTTAGCCTCATGAGTTCCATACTTATCAAAAAGATGACCCCATGCTGCCTGTATCAAGTAAAATACTGGTATCGAACCTGTAATATCCGCTCTGGCCAGTTCTTCAGCAATAATTCCTGCTGTTACGGCATTAAAACCTTGGCCACCGTATTCAGGAGAAACAGTGCACGCTATAAGTCCTAAGTCTGCCATTCCTTTAATTATCTCCTCTGGTATTCTTTTTGTATGCTCCATTTCTAAGGATATCGGTGCAATTTTTTTCTGCGCGAAATCTCTAACACTTTCCCTGATCATTTCTTGCTCTTCTGTAAAAGTATAATCTTTCATCTATATACACCGAGAAAGGTAATAGAAAAGAAATATATAACAATTGTCATAAATTTTGTATGAACCGTAGAGTTATTATTTTTTCACTCTCTTTGTCCTCTTCCTTTTTCTGAACTTTCTTCGAAAAATTAGATAATAAAGAGTCAAAATAGCCTGACACAAACAATCTCTGTTCTTTACTACTTAAATTTGAAATTTTCAGTATAAAGGTAGTTTCACTGAGATCTTCAGCCCTGATTTTAAATAGAGGCATATATTTACTGAAACTGGATGTAATAGCCTCAACTATTCTTTTAGATGATTCTAATTTTAACATTTTAGATCCAAACCCAAGACCAGTCTCATTACCATAAGAATACCCAAAATCGTGAATGGTTTCTTCGCTAGTTCCTAAAGATTTTAAGCTGGCATTAAGCATTCTTTCAAAATATCGTGCTGAAAATTCATCAGATTTATTTATATTTTTCAGTTGAGGAAATATTAAATTTTCCTTGTTTACTTCACTGTGTAGTATCTCTAATCCATTAATTCCTTTTTTCTTTTCCACATACTCTACCATATTTATTAGTGCAGATCCTTTTACCATTTTTCTCACCACACCATGTCATATTTTTGTCAGACAGATATTATTTCAGAACTATATAAATGTTTTTCTTTTTTACCCCTATAGATTTAAAAAGAGTATCAAAAATAATATATGTATAAATGAGATATACAATTATGGTAAAGTCATATCTATCTATGGATGATTTTGATCTTACTGGTAAAACTATATTTTTAAGATTAGACATAAACTCACCTATTGATCCTAAAACTGGAGATATTATGGACTATTCCAGATTTAAAGCACATCTGGATACTATAAGAGCTCTAGACCATTCTAAAGTCGTCATTATTGCACATCAGTCCAGGCCTGGAAAGAAAGATTTTACGTCATTATATCAGCATTCTCTTGCCCTTGCTAAATTGCTTAAAAGAGATATAAAGTATATAGACGGGTTGTTCGATTCTAGAGTAATAGATGAAATAAAAAAACTAGTGCCGGGGGACATCCTGATGCTAGAGAATACTAGATTTTATGCTGAAGAGGTAGTTCTTGCAAACGAACCGTTAGAAGTACAAAAAAAATCAAATATTGTTAAAAAACTGGCGCCATATATGGACTATCTGGTTAACGATGCTTTTGCCGCAGTACATCGCCCGCAACCAACTCTTGTAGCCTTTGCAGAAGAGGTACCTATGCTGGCTGGAAAGTTGATGGACAAAGAGATTACAATGCTTACTAAATTTATGGAGTTTCAAGAACATCCTAAAATAGCGTTGTTTGCAGGTGCAAAAGCTGATGATTCTATTAAAGTTGCAAAAAATATGCTGGAACATAAAATTGTAGACCAAATTTTAACTGGTGGGCTGGTAGCAAATATTTTTTTAATTGCAAAAGGTATAGACGTGGGCCCTATCAATAAAGAGGTCTTAAACAAAGAGATTGGAAATTATGAAAAACTTGTGAGTGTTGCAAAAGAGATCATTAAAAATTATGAAATTGTTACGCCCACAGATTTTGCAATAAGTGCTGAAGGTAAAAGATTGGAAATAAATGTCTCAGAGCTTGAAGATTCAAAACAGATCATGGATATTGGTATAGAAACCATTGATAATTATAAGAATATAATTAAAGATGCAAAAAGTATTATATTAAACGGCCCATTAGGTGTCTATGAGCTTCCTGAATTTTCGGATGGTACTGAAGAGGTTTTCAAGGCTATATCTGAACTTAACGCATTTAAGGTAGCAGGTGGAGGGCATACTATATCCGCAATATCAAAGATGGGATTGAACCGAAAATTTGATCATATAAGCGTAGGTGGCGGAGCTTTAATCAGCTTTTTAGCTGGAGATGATTTGCCTGTGATCGAAGCTTTGAAAAAATCAAAATTGATATTTGAAAAAAAGGTGATCGGTAAATGAAAATATATAGAGTATTTGGAACATATACTGCAAAAGGAAAATTAGTAAACTTTAAAAAAGATGTGGTAGCAGACTCTAAAAATAAGGCAATAGATAAAGTATTTGCAATTATGGGCAGTTACCACAATGTGAAGAGAAGAGCTATGAAAATAGAAGAAGTTACCAATGTATCGGAGTCTAAAGACCCCAAAGTATTATACGATATTAAGCATGGTGAAAAATAAATGGAAAACATAGAAGAGAGCATAAACACATTAGAATTATTGAAAAAGCATCTTGAAGACATAGAAAGAGAGATGGAGTATCTGAATCTCAACATGCAAGAACATACTAAAGCGAAAGAGACCATTCAGACATTGTTAAAAACAGATGAAAATAATCTTTTGATCACAATAGGTGCAAATACATTTATATTTTGCAATAAGAGTGAGTATAAAAAAGCGATTACAAGCATCGGCTCAAATGTTTTAACAGAAAATAACTATGAGAAGACAATAGAAATACTGGACCAGAGAATAAAAGATCTAACCGCCATTAATTCTCAATTGCAGGAAGAATATATTAACAGCAGGGATCAATATCTTGCTTTGTCAGATAAGGTTAATAAATATTATAAATCTGCACAGAAAAATGATTGAAAATGTTTGAAAAACTAAAAGAGAAATTAGGGTTATTTAGCAAGAAAGCTAAAGAAGAGCTTCCAGAAGATGCCTTTACAGATGGATTTGGGAAAAAGATAACCGGAAATAAGTTGAACTCATATCTTGATAATTTGGAACTTGGCCTAATAGATGCAGATGTTGCTTATGACGCTGCTGAAGCGCTTAAAAAGAAGCTTATGGAAAACATAGCCAATAAGAAATTTAAGAGAGGATTAGATCTGGAAAGCACTTTTACAGAACTGTTGAAGCAGACTATCTTTGACATTTTTAATGAAAACAAGTTCAATTTTAAAGAGTATGTTAAGTCTTCAACCAAACCTTTAAAGATTTTATTTGTGGGTGTAAATGGTACGGGAAAAACTACTTCTATCGCAAAGCTGGCAAAATGGTTGTCTTTGCAGGGGTACAGTGTAGTGATAGCAGCAAGCGATACGTTTAGGGCAGGAGCTATAGAACAGCTAGAGATTCATTCTGAAAAATTGAACATTAGATTGATCAAGCATCAGCATGGTAGTGATTCTGCAGCTGTTGCATTTGACGCTATTTCACACGCAGTCTCTCGATCTCGAGATGTTGTATTGATAGATACTGCCGGCAGAATGCAGACCAATAAAAATCTGATGAATGAAATGAAAAAACTTAAAAGAGTTGCTAAGCCTGATTTTACTATTTTTGTAGGTGATGCTCTGGCAGGCAACGATGCAATCAACCAGGCAAAACTGTTCAATGAAGAGATTGGGATAGATGGCATAATATTGTCAAAGATCGATACTGATGCTAAAGGTGGCAGCGCAATCAGCATTGTGTTGACTCTAAATAAGCCAATCTTGTTTTTAGGAACTGGCCAGAACTATGAGGACCTGATTGAATTTGACCCTAAATGGATTATCAACCATATTTTTAACACTTAATGCGGAAAGTCCTACTTTCACAAGAAATAGTATGAAAGTACCAGTTAAATAGTGAAGAGGTCAACAATACTTGATCTTGAACTTTGACCTGAACTCGATAACCTCTTTTTTTACATTTTTAGATATGGAAGAGATAAAGAGATTTGCCAGCTCATCAAGGTTTCTCTCATTAATTCCAATTCTTGTGATCTCGTTAGTACCTAGCCTTCCTACTGAATCAATGATTATGTTTGAGCGTTCTAATTTTTTTGAAAAGTCGTCTATGCTCAACTTTAATTGTTCATTCACGAAATTCTGGCTGTAACTGATCTGATGAGACTCTGTGTATTCTGGCGCAAAATCAATATTAAAGCCTTGTTCATCCAGTATTTTTGCCAGTCTTTTACTGTTTTTAACTACCTGAGCCGCGTACTCTTTCCCAAATTTTTTGAACTCAAACAGTGTCTGCGATAGTGCCGCCACACGATTCAAATGATAGTTGTCCATGGTTCTCCACACTATGTTATTCTCTACATTATGAAATATCGATTCGTTGTTTGTGGCGATTATTCCTCCCTGTGGCCCAAATAGACTTTTGTGCGTCGATCCGATAAGTATGTCTGCATATTTCAAAACCTCTGGCTGAAATGATTTTCCTGCAATTAATCCCATCACATGTGAACCATCATAACCAATAGTACAATCTATTTTGTCGCATATTTCCCTCACTCTTTTTAGATCATAGCTGAACAGAAAATAACTTGCTCCCAATATTACAAGTTTTGGCTTGTGCTTTTTGAGCTCTTTTTCAAAGCGGTCATAATCTATCTTTGCACTTTTTGAATCGTAAGGTATAAACCTGACTTTCAATCCAAACATATCTGGCATGTAATTGGGCATATATCCATCATAGCCACCATTTTCAGAACTGATTGTGTAAATAAGGTCACCTTTCTTTGTCGTAGAAAGCAGCATGTTCATTGCCGCAATATGGCCTCCAATAGATCTGATTTCTATATACTTTGAATCATAGAGCTCTTTTGCCAGCTTTGTTCCATATTCTAAAATCTGTTCAAAATAACCAGTGCCTCTATATGCATTTTCAATGTAAACATTATGGACATAATCATTTATCTTATAAGAATAACGACCTGCCAGATCTGATCCCAATATTTCCAGTACCTTCGGGCTCACCATGTTTTCAGATGGCAATAAGTTTATAGAACTCCTGCGCCATTCATCATTTTTTCTAACTATACTTAATATATTATTCATACCTATCATTTCCTTAATTTCAACAGATCCTTCGCTCTGATCAATGGCATTAATTTCAGCTTTTCAGGTTCTAAATTTTGCTCTCCTCCTTCTTCTCTGTCTACGACCGTTAATATTGTGTCAACAACAGCTCCAGCATCTCTCAGAATTTTAGCTGCCCGAAGTGCAGAATTTGCAGTGGTAGTAACATCTTCAATTACTGTAATTCTTTCTCCTTTCTCAAAATCCCCCTCGATCATAGAATTAGTGCCATGTCCTTTAGGTTCTTTTCTAACTATCAAAAATTTTTTACCAGTTTCAAGCGCCACCGCCACAGCTATGGGTACCGAACCCAACTCTATTCCTGCTATTTTATCAGAATCTACGAATTTGGCGAGCTCTTTAGCTATGATACTTAAAATAACTGGATCTGTAGTAGCTTTTTTTATGTTAATATAATAATTACTCTTTTTTCCGGATGTAAGTGTAAAATCTCCAAACTGTACTGCATTGCAGGCTACTAGCAGCTTTTTTAGATCACTTTCCATTTTTTAGCACCTCTATCAACCTCATTTTTATTGGTTCTTCTAATTTTGTGCTTTTTAATTTATTTATTGTAGTATCTATATCATATTTAACTCTTTTTAATTCTATCTTGTCAGTTATTATAGCATAAGATGCTCTCCAATCTGAATCTCTGGGCTGCCCAACACTGCCCGGATTCAGCACTGTCTTTCCTTCTATATGCCGGAGCATGGGAAGATGTGTATGTCCCAATAAAATTAGATTTCTATTTACTTTCATCATTTCATTTTTCAGATCTGCATCAGAGATTTCTGGCTTAAGGTACTTGTAAAGTTTGTCTTCTGGGGATGCGTGCACCATGTATATATTTTCTGCATATATCTCTAATTTTAGAGATTTCAGGTATTCTAAATTTTCTGAGGTAATAAGTGGCTTGAAGTATGCCCTAGATTTAGTGCTAAGCTCTTTAAACTGGTAAGAACAGAAACAATCATAATTAAATGCATTAGCATAATCATGATTACCCATAATTACAAAATCTGCGTTTTCTCTGACTTTTTCTATCACTTCGTTTGGGCTAGGCCCATAATCAGTAAGATCTCCAAGTACTATTAAGTGGTCAAACTCTTCTTCCAAAACTGCATTTAAAGCTTCTAAATTTGCGTGTATATCCGATATTACTAATATTCTATTATTCATCACCAAGGTACCTCCTTTTTTCCGATTTTATATCCCAATATATTCACCAATCTGTGAATGAGTGGCGTAAAAATAAAAAGCGTTAATAACGCTATGATATTAAATAGATAGTGCATGAAAAAATAGGTGCTGCCCAGATATAAAAATAAAAGGCTTAAAAGCAGAAAAGGATATTGATCCATTCCAATAACCTCTGCGCCACTCTCCATTTTTAGTCTTCTCTTTATAAATGAGCCTGTAAGATCTCCTGTCATAGACCCCACAGATAACAGCGTAACTATAATTATCGCAGTCACAATATCCTGGCTAAATGCTGGAAATACTGGATTTGGAAACAACATTCCTGCCGTATTCTGTATCAGCCCAAACACAATACCTGAAATTGCTCCAACAAAAAATCCGGCCCATGTCTTTCCTTTTCCAAATATTCTTTGGCCATCAATAAAAAGTTTATTAAAATCGATAGGTTTAGTGCCGTGTGCCAACACTGCCATTGGATTAGCTACATATGCAGGAAGTATAAACCATATAGACCTCAATATTATGATCAAGGCGTTTATCAATGCGCTCATTACAAAAAAGTATAATTTAAAATAATATATTATGTTTTTGTAAGCAATTTCAATATTATGATCTACTCAAATTTCTGTACTTTATACTATAGCCATAGATATCTCCAATTTTTATCTGCAAATCAGATAGTATAGCGCGTAATTTTATTCATGATTTCAGCGATAAAAGATAAAAATATATATCAATGATTGACAATACAGTTAGTTATGAACAGGATAAAAGTAATAGATGATCCTTCAGATCTAGTATCTATATTGAATCTTGCGAATACTTACATAAAAAAAGAGGTATTTCAAGAGCTTTCTACAGACTGGAGAACCATAGAAGAGATTGAGAAAAAGTATGGTGAAGAAGGAAAGGATGCAGTATTATTTTTAGAAAAGATCAAAATTGCAGAGGTACAGTGGGTAAACACTCCACAGGGTCCAGTAAAAAGTTATAAATGTTATTATAACCATGTGCAGATTACATTAACCCTTGCTATTAACGATCTTGCCGACGTTTTGTACGTAGCAAATATTTCTGATAAGGAAATAGAAAAATATGAGAAAAAAGTGATTGATTTAATGGATGAAAAATCTACATTGTATATTGGGTCTGTAACAGATAGCTTAAAAATATCGCCTAACTTTTTAAAAGGTGTTATCCAGAGATCAAATAAACTTGTTCTAAAAGGTCATAATATAGAAAAACTAAAGTGAGTTTATTATGTTCAATCGATTAAAATTGGTTGCTGAAGAATATCTGGGATTAAGTGCCGGTATACTTTATGGTGTAATCATATTATTTTTTTACTTTATAGTCTATCCATTGGCACATTATGACAATTTCATTTACATTGCCTCTATTTTCATAATAACGGTACTAGCAACTCTATTTCTAGTGTGGCATGAACTCAGATTGAAAAATATTCTGAAATTGTCTGCCGGCATAGCAAACACCATATCTGGACTTTTGATTACAATGGATCTGTTTATATTAATATTAATGTTTCAAAAATTTGACATAATATCTGTTATTTATACGGCTATCATTGCTATTTTAACTTTTTTAGCAACATTAATGCTCCTATTTTCTGTATTAAGAGATACTGAATTCAAGAAACATGAAGAACATTTTAAATATGATAATTTATGATCACTATACTCAGATTAGGCCACAGAATAGAAAGAGATAAAAGAATCACCACGCATGTTGCTTTAGTATCAAGGACCTTCGGAGCGGATAAAATACTAGTTTCTACAAAAGACCTTAGCCTTGAAAAATCTGTAAATAGTGTGATTTCCAGATTTGGTGGGAATTTTAAAATTTACACAGGATTGAACTGGAGGAGAGTACTTGATGAATTTGATGGAACAATTGTGCATTTGACAATGTATGGACTGCCTTTAGATAAGGTAATTGATCAGGTTCCAAAAGAGAGAGATCTATTAGTGGTAGTAGGCAGTGAGAAGGTTCCTAGAGAAGTATATGAAAAAGCAGATTTTAATGTTGCTGTCACAAATCAGCCGCACAGCGAGGTATCGGCATTAGCAATATTTTTAGATAGATATCATAATGGTGCAGAACTAAATTTTAAGTTTAACGGAGAATACAGGGTAATTCCCACAAAAAAAGGTAAAAATTTAAAAATATACAATAAAAGTGAGGGTTTAAAAGTGTTGATTGCTATGAGTGCCTCTGATTCTATTATAAAACATTCTGAGGCCGTGACAGAACTAGCTGTTAAGATCGGGGCAATGTGTAATGCCGATCTGAAGTTAATTGAGATCGGGGCAATGTTACATGATATAGGGCGTGTTAAATCAAACGGACTGGACCATGGTATAATAGGCGCAAATATAGTAAGGAAATTAGGTTATCCGGAGGATGTTGCAAAAATTGTAGAGAGACATATAGGGGCAGGTTTAGATGTCGATAGTTCGTTAACGTTAGGCGTATCTTATTCTCTAATACCTGAGACCATAGAAGAAAAAATTGTAGCGCATGCAGATAATCTTATTAGTGGCCAGAAAAGAGTGCCTTTAAAAAAGGTCATAGATTCGTACATTTCTAAAAATCTGGTTACAGAGGCTTTAAGAATAGAAAAATTGCATAAAGAACTCTGCGATATCACAGGTGTAGACATAGACACTTTAAAATAGGTGTAAATCTAAGAACTTGATAAGTATCTTCATCAATTTGATTGATCTTATCTGTTACATATCTTTTGGCTGGTTTATCTCTTATTTGGTCTTTTACCTTGTGCAAAAATCGTGTCAGATCCTTGTGTTTTCCTATTTAAATAATTTATCAGGCAACTTATGAATTTTAAATTATCAACGAAAGATTGACCGCATCCGGATAAGAAAATGTATTTATATTAGTATCTAATTAGGCTCAACTACTTTAATAGAAAGGTGATGTTATTGGCCAATGGATATAATACAGCCAGAAAATTGAAAAAAAGTCGTCAATCTCTAAAATGGAGTAATAGATATTACAAAAAAAGAGTTCTCAGATTGAAAGAGAAAAGTGATCCGTTAGAAGGATCTCCGCAGGCGAAAGCTATTGTCGTCGAAAAGATTGGAATAGAGGCAAAGCAGCCTAACTCAGCCATAAGAAAAGCTGTAAAGGTACAGCTTATCAAAAATGGCCGTATTGTTACCGCTTTTACACCAGGAGATGGTGCAATAAACTATATTGATGAGCATGATGAAGTGGTAATTGAAGGGATAGGTGGCAGATTAGGCAGATCTAAAGGAGATATCCCGGGCGTCAGATTTAAAGTTTCTAAAGTAAATGGTATATCACTGCTAGAGCTTGTTAAAGGCAGAAAGGAGAAACCTGTAAGGTGATCTTGATGATAGAATTTTTAATATTTGGAAAATACAGCACTTCAGATGTTATTGTTACAGATCCAGGCTTAATAAAGTATATCAGCCTCAGGCCCATGCTTGTGCTGCATTCGCATGGAGTGTATGGTAGAAAGCATTTAGGAAAGAAAGACATGAACATTGTAGAGAGGCTGATAAACGATATGATGAGAACTGGTAAATATAACGGTAAGAAGATGAGCGCGTACAGAGTTGTAAAAACTGCTTTTGATATTATTCATGAAAAAACAAAAAAGAATCCATTGCAGATATATATTGATGCTTTGCAAAACTCAGCACCGAGAGAAGAGATCACGAGACTTAAGATGGGCGGAGCCGCGATTCCTAAAGCTGTGGATGTATCCCCTTCCAGAAGATTGGATCTTGCCATAAGAAACATAGCCATAGGCGCTACTAATGCTTCTTTCAAAAATGCAAAAAGCATTGAAAACTGTTTAGCAGACGAGATCTTGAAAGCTTCAAATCGTGAAATGGGCAGTTTTGCTATAAATAAAAAAGAGGAAATTGAGAGAGTAGCCGCATCAGCACGATAAATTTTTTTAAGAAAGGTGATTATATTGGGACGTAAAGAAGAGAATATTAAGAAAGCAATGACTATTATTAATAGTCTTGACAGGATAAGAAACATAGGCACAATAGCGCACATAGACCATGGAAAGACCACGCTCAGTGATAATCTTATAGCCGGAGCAGGAATGATGAGTGAAGAGCTTGCTGGGAAACAGCTAGTATTAGATTATGATGAGCAAGAGCAGGCAAGAGGTATAACCATTAATGCAGCTGCAGCATCAATGGTCCATGATTTTGAAGGTAAAGAGTATTTGATAAATCTCATAGATACACCTGGTCACGTAGATTTTGGTGGAGATGTAACGAGAGCATTAAGAGCTTTAGACGGCGCAATTTTGGTTGTTGACTCTGTAGAAGGTGTTATGCCGCAAACTGAAACAGTTTTGCGTCAGGCATTGAGAGAAAAAGTAAAACCTGTTTTATTTATAAACAAAGTAGATCGATTGATCAATGAACTAAAGCTAGGACCGGAAGACATGCAAAAAAGATTCGCAAAGATTATTACGGATGTAAACAGGTTAATAAAGATGTACTGTCCGCCAGAGTTTAAAAATGTGTGGACATTAAAAGTGGAAGAGGGAACTGTAGCTTTCGGATCTGCATTTAACAATTGGGCAATAAGCATTCCTTACATGAAAAAATCGAATATCAGTTTCAAGGATATATATGACTATGTACAGAAAGGAGAGCAGGATGCATTGGCTAAAAAATCGCCACTGCACAAGGTAGTTTTGGATATGGTAATTTATCATTTGCCAACACCCTTAGAAGCTCAAAAATACAGAATTCCGCAGATCTGGAAAGGCGATCTGAACTCGGATGTGGCTAAAAGCATGTTAAGTGCAAATTCGAAAGGGCCAGCCGTATTGATGATCACAAAAATAATAATAGATTTGCATGCGGGAGAGATTGCAGTTGCCCGAGTATTCTCTGGCACTGTAAAGAAAGGTGACGAACTATATATAAGTGGTTTAGGCAGTAAACAGTATAGAATTCAGCAATTATCACTGATGGTAGGTGCAGATCGTATACCAATCGAAGAAATCACTGCTGGAAATATTGTAGCATTGATAGGATTGAAAGATGCCATTGCTGGTTCTACAGTTAGTTCAGTGAGTGATTTAGAACCTTTTGAAGCAATGAAACATTATTCTGAACCAGTAGTTACTATTGCAATTGAGGCAAAGCATACTAAAGATCTTCCAAAATTGATAGAAGTATTAAGAATGGTTGGTAAAGCAGATCCTTCAATACAGATCGAAATAAATCAGGAGACTGGAGAGCATCTGATATCAGGTATGGGTGAATTGCATTTAGAAATTACGCTTTATCGTATTATTAATGATTACAAAGTAGAGGTAAACACATCAGAACCGATTGTAGTTTACAGAGAGAGTTTAGCTCATAAAGGAGGACCATTTGAGGGAAAGTCTCCAAACAAGCACAACAAGTTTTACATCACTGCAGAACCTTTAGAAGAAAAGATCACAGAAGCATTGATTGAAGGAGATTTACCGCAGGGAGATAGATTCAAAGACAAAAAAGCTCTAGCCAAAAAATTCGAGGACCTTGGCTTTGACAAAGAAGAGTCAAAAAGAATAGAAGCTATAAAAGAGTCAACGGTATTACTGGACATGACCTGGGGTATTCAGTACTTAAATGAAACAATGGAGCTGATCAAGCAGTCATATCTTGAATCTGTTGTCAAAGGACCGTTGGCAAACGAGAAACTATATGGTGTCAAATTAAAGTTAGTGGATGCAAAGTTACATGAAGACAGTATACATAGAGGTCCTGCGCAGGTAATACCAGCAATAAGAAATGCAATTTACGGAGCCATTGTACAGGGAGAAAGAGTACTGTTAGAACCTATTCAAAAGGTATTTATCAATGCGCCCACAGAAGTGATCGGCAATGTGACTAGAGAATTACAGCAGAGAAGAGGTGTAATTTTGGATATTCAGCAGCTGGATTATGAAACGTCGGTAGTAGCGAAAGTACCAGTTGCAGACATGTTCGGATTTGCCTCGGCTATAAGATCAGCTACGAGTGGCAGAGTTTTATGGTCCACAGAGAATTTCGGCTATGAAAAAGTACCCAGAGAACTGATGAATGAGGTTGTAAGGAAGATCAGAGAGAGAAAAGGGCTAAAGCCCGAGCCTTATGACGAAGCATATTATGCAGGGCTGTAAAAAAGAATATATATAACGACTGTATATTGGTAAATTAATAAATTAAAAAATAAATAAAAAATAAAACCCTTGGAGGGAAAAAAATGGTATCAAACAAGACACATTTAAATATAGTATTCATCGGACATGTAGATCACGGAAAATCTACAACTGTTGGAAGATTACTATTAGATTCGGGAGCAATTGACAGCAGGATTATTGAACAATATAGAAAAGAAGCTGAAGAAAAAGGAAAAGCTACATTTGAGTTTGCCTGGGTAATGGACAGGCTCAAAGAAGAACGAGAGAGAGGAGTTACTATAGATGTAGCTCATCGAGAATTTGAGTCTAAGAACTATTACATTACGATCATAGATGCACCGGGGCATAGAGACTTCGTAAAGAACATGATTACAGGTACTTCTCAGGCAGATGCTGCAGTATTGATCGTTTCTGCCAAAGAAGGAGTGCAGGAACAGACTAAAGAGCACATATTTTTGGCTCGTGCACTTGGTGTGCCTAATTTAATTGTGGCAATAAACAAGATAGATGCAACAACCCCACCATACAGTGAAGCAAGATTCAATGAGGTAAAAGGAGAGCTTGAAAAATTATTAAAATCAGTAGGATACAAAGATATACCATTCTTGCCTATCAGTGGTTTTTATGGAGATAATGTAGTGAAGCACTCTGACAAAATAACATGGTGGAAAGGACCTACTTTAGTAGATGCTTTTGATGCTTTGAAACCTCCTGAAAAGCCTATAGATAAACCCTTAAGAATACCTATACAGGATGTTTATTCTATAACTGGTCATGGAACTGTACCTGTTGGTAGGGTAGAAACAGGAGTATTGAAAGTGAATGATACCTTAATATTCTTACCATCCAACAAAGTAGGAGAAGTCAAGAGTATTGAAATGCATCATCAACCAATGCAGAAAGCTGAGCCTGGAGATAATATAGGATTCAATGTAAAAAACATAGCCTCAAAAGATATCAGAAGAGGAGATGTTGCCGGAAAGACAGATCATCCACCAACTGTGGTGTCTGAGTTTACTGCGCAGATTGTTGTATTGACACATCCTAGCGTTATAGCAGCAGGATATACACCAGTATTTCATGCGCATACTGCACAGGTAGCTTGTGTAATTTCCGAGTTAGTAAAGACTTTAGATCCAAGAACTGGTGCTGCTAAGGCAGAGCATCCAGATACTATAAAAGCAGGAGATGTTGCAATAGTAAAAGTCACACCAACGAGACCTATGGTTATTGAAAAATCTTCTGAATTCCCGCAGCTTGGAAGATTTGCAATCAGGGATATGGGTATGACCATTGCTGCAGGACTCTGTTTGGATTTTGTTAAAAAAGAGTTATAAAAACTTTTTTTTTAATTTTTTTGGTGATTTAGATGGTTTTATATAAAGCAAGAATTCTTTTGTCTGGAACAGAATATAAAAAAGTAGAAGATGTATGTGAACAGATTAAATTAATTGCACAGAGGACTGGTGTTGAGTTTTTTGGACCTATACCTCTGCCCACAAAGAGAATGGCTGTGCCTGTTAGAAAATCTCCTGATGGTGAAGGTTCTGCAACTTGGGAACGCTGGGAAATGAGGATTCACAAGAGAATGATGGACATCGATGCAGATGAGCGAGCATTGAGGCAGTTAATGAGAATTCAGATCCCGGATGGAATACATATAGAGATCGAACTTAAATCGTAAGCTTTTTTAATTACCGTAATAAAAAAGTTTTTAAATTATGTGCATTATCCAGATTTATGAATACTGATCTGCACATTATCGAGAAGAAGTGGCAAAAATACTGGAAAGAGCATAATATTTATCAATTTGACAGAACAGACAAGAATGTTTACAGTATAGATACTCCACCCAGATATGCAAGCGGCTCGCTGCATATAGGCCACGCAGTGCATTATACACACATAGACTTTATTGCAAGATACAAAAGAATGAGAGGGTTTAATGTATTTTTTCCATTATGTTTTGATGTAAACGGTATGCCGATAGAAGTAAATGTAGAAAAAAAATATAATATTAAGATGACAGAAACAGACCGCCATGAATTTATAAAATTATGTGAAAACTTTGCAAATTCAATGATTGACTCTATGATAGAGCAGTTTGAAATATTAGGAGAATCGATGGATTCTAGCATTTATTATCAGACTGACGCGCCTTACTATCGCAAGATTACCCAGCTTACATTTTTAGAGATGGCTCAAAAAGATCTGGTCTATAGAAAAGAGTATCCTATAACATGGTGCCCCAGATGCAATACTGCCATTGCTGAGTCAGAAATAGACTATTTTGAGAGAGATTCAAAATTAAATTATATAAAATTCAAGATTGATGATCGTGACCTGTTGATTGCCACGACTAGACCTGAGCTCATATCTGCATGCGTACTTATTGCCGTAAATCCTGAGGATGGAAGATATAAAGACATTATAGGAAAAAATGTTGTTACTCCCCTGTATAATAAGAAAGTTCCGGTGGTGGCAGATTCTTCTGTAGACCCAAAGTTTGGCACTGGGGCAATGATGATCTGCACTATTGGAGACAAATCAGATCTGGAATTTGTGAGAAAATATAAGATTGAATTAATTGAGGTTTTTGATGATCGAGGCATAATGAATGAACTTTCTGGATATAAAGGATTGACTATAGAACAGGCTCGAGCTCAGATTATATCAGATCTATCAAAACAAGGGTTAATACTAAAACAGGAGAATATAAAACAGACTGTTGGCACTTGCTGGAGATGTGGCACTGCGATAGAGATCATACAAAAAAAACAGTGGTTCTTAAAAACTCTCAGTTTCAAAAAAGAGATGCTTGAAAGCGTAGAGAAACTGAACTGGTACCCTAACTTTATGAAAGTACGCCTGATAGAGTGGATCAATAGCCTAGACTGGGACTGGGTCATTTCCAGGCATAGGTATTTTGCAACACCGATACCAGCATGGGAATGTGAAAACGGGCACTATTTCTTCCCTGATATTGAAGAATTGAAAAAGAGAGAGTCTAATATTGATCCGACCGTAGAACCATACACTGTTGAAAATTGCCCGATATGCAATGCGCCTTTAAAAGGCGTGGAAGACGTTTTTGATACTTGGATGGATTCGTCGATATCCCCACTCTACAATACAGAATGGTTCAGATCTCAAAATTTCGATTATATGTATCCGATGAGCCTCAGACCACAGGCACATGACATTATAAGAACCTGGGCTTTTTACAGCTTATATAGATGCAAAATTTTGACCGGAAAAGAGCCATGGTCTGATATTTTCATAGATGGTCATATTCTAGCTCCTGACGGCAGACCTATGCATACTTCTTGGGGTAATGTAGTAAATCCATTGGAAATAATTAAAGAAAGCGGAGCAGACACGTTCAGGTATTTTACTGCTCAATGTACTCTAGGTGAAGATACTCCATTCAGGCTTAAAGAGATAACGCATGGAAATAGGCTCATTTTAAAATTATTCAATATTGCCAACTTTGTAAAACTGAATGTCTCAGATCCGTCACCAGTTACAAAATCCGATTTGATTAACAACTGGATCATAGATAAGTACAGCAGTTTAGTAAAGAGCGTTACAGAATTCATGGATCAGTATCGTTATGACAAAGCTATCAGAATATTAGAGAATTTTTTATGGCATGAACTTGCTGATCAGTATATAGAAATGATAAAATTCAGGATCAGAAATGATAAAAATACACAAGACACCATTTACAACGTGTTTTTAGGTACTTTAAAAATGCTTGCTCCAATTTTACCGCATGTTACAGAAGAGATATATCAAGAATTATACAGAGAATTTGAAAATAAGGAATCTATTCACAAAAGCAGGTGGCCTGACCCTGTGTTTGAAGATCTCAATGCGCGAGAAGATGGAGAGCTTGCCAAAGAACTAGTATCAAAACTGAGGCACTGGAAAAGCGACAATGGATATCCGTTATCCAAGTCCATAGAATCTGTGCATATAATATCTGAACCTCTCCACCCAGATATTATCCATGTATTAAGAGAAACTTTGCACATTAAAAATTTAGACATGGTGAAAAATGCAGATTTAAAAGAGGAGATCACACAGATTTTGCCAAATCTTAAATTGTTGGGACCCATCTTGAAAGATCGCACTCAAGAATTTGTATCTTTAATAAATTCTGATCCTGCATTATATTATCAAAAGATTAAGAATGGATATATGTTTTATGATCATTTAATTTCAGTCTCTGATATTTCAGTGACTGCAAAGAAAACATACCTTGGGAAAGCTGTAGCAACGATTGAGTTTTCAAAAGGCATAATTTATATAGAAGATTGAAGAAATTTAATATAATCCTTGACCTATACAAAATCGAGAAGTTTCTCAAATAATGAATATAAACAATCTGACAAAAATAAGTATCTTGCTCAATAAAGTTTATATAGAGATTAGCTATATTTATTGCTGTACAAAGATGAGGCAGATGATTTATTAATGAAGATTGTATATGATAAAGAAGAGGGTATTGCATCGGTTGTAGGTACGCTGTTTTCATTATTATTATTTATAACACTTTTATCTACATTTGTTACACAGTATGTACCTGTGTATATGAAAACCAATGAAGAACAGCATGATATGCAAGTACTTAGTCAATTCTCGCAGATCAGAACTGAAGTAGACATGCTTACGATTACAAACGACCTAAATTACTCTACCTATGCTCCAGTTACCATGGGAGCTCCTGGTATTCCGCTTTTTGCACAGCAGACTGTGGGAGAACTTGAAATAAATCCTTATGCTCAAAATCTTTCAACTCAGTTTATGAACATTTCTTTCTACTACTCAAATATAGGAGTTGTCAATCTATATGCCGGTGGCTCTATTGAATTTATAGCACCAAACAGATACTATGTTCCTGAGTCATTTATTTACTTTAACGGTGCATTAGTGCGCACCAATCTCGCTCAGAACAATGCATCTGTGATTTTGGTTGGCAGTGATTTCAGTGCGACAAATAGTAATGGTGGTGTGCATTTGAGCTTTGTAATGCAGCATATTTATGGTGTTTCAAATGTCGTGACTGGCACAGATACGAGGGGTATAGAGATCACACTCTTCGGAACCCAGAAAAATGTATATTCTTTGTCAAACCAAGATTTAAATGTTACTTTCAACACTACTTTTAATGCTGCAATGTTACAATACTATAAAAGTATCGCTAGTAGCAATCAGGTTAATACAAATACCTTAAATTCAAACAAGTTAGAATTTACAAATGTAGTATCGGTTACAGTGTTAAACGTTTATTTGTATGTTACAATTACTCAATAAGTTAGGGGGGACATAATCTATATGCAAAAAGCGAGCGAAAAAGAAAATCTCTTCGAAAACATTGGATCACGGATATTCGGAAATATAAACAAAAGTAAATTAAGAGTTAAAGAATCTGCAGGAAGTTTAGAGGAAGGTAGCGTGATTACACCAATTCAGCCTGTAGATCCAGAAGTATTTGATATAATTGAAATATATCCTATCATAAGACCATTTACTTTTGCAAGAATATTATATAACAAAAAAGAGTATGAATATATTTATGAACCTATTGAACCACCTCTCAATGACGCTACTGCAAAATTAGTGAAAGATGTCAGTGAAACTCTTGAAAAGACCATTAAATACGAATGGTTTATTACCTCCATAAAAGACAAAGAGAGATATTTAAAAGATTCTGTATCCACGTTTTTAGAGTCGAGAGACATAAAAATAGATGCTCTCAGCAAGCAAAAGCTTATGTATTATATAGTTAGAAACTTTATCAATTATCAGAAGATAGATCCCTTGATTATGGATGAAGAGATAGAAGATATATCTTGTGATGGGGTCAAAGTTCCGATATATATATTTCACAAGAAATACGGATCTATTAAAACTTCATTAATGTTTAAAGATGATAATGAATTGAATTCATTTATTGTATATTTAGGGCAGCGTTGCAGTAAGCAAATTTCTGTCTCTGAACCTATATTAGATGGCACTACAATAGAAGGGCACAGGGTTCAAGCAACATACAGTCGAGAGGTCACTACCCGTGGCGGTACTTTTACAATTCGCAGATATAAAGAGAGACCTTTTACACCTACTGACTTATTGAAATTTGGCACAGCTTCACCTGATTTATTAGCATATTTATGGTTGGGTGTAGAGATCGGAGAGTCTATGATTATAGTTGGAGGTCCTGCAGCTGGTAAAACTTCCACGCTGAATGTTGTCACGATGTTTATACCTCCCTCTGCAAAAATAGTGAGTATAGAAGACACTAGAGAAATTAACTTGCCACATCAAAACTGGATACCAGGGACCACAAGAAGCGGTACTGGAGAACGCAGTCTTGCAGGCAAATCAGCGGGAGAAATAGATATGTATGATCTTGTTCGTGCTTCATTAAGGCAGAGACCAAATTATATTATAGTAGGAGAAGTGCGAGGCAAAGAAACATATACAATGTTTCAAGCGATGGCTACCGGACATACTACTTATTCTACCATGCACGCTGAATCTGTCAAGGCGATGATTCACAGGCTCGAAAATCCGCCCATAAGTTGCCCCAGAATATTGATGACTGCACTTAATAATGTAATTATTTTAACACATACAAAAGTTAAAGATAATGTAGTTAGAAGAATTAAAGAGGTTGTAGAAATCGTAGGATTTGAACCTGAAACTGAAGAACTAATTACCAACGTGGTATTTGAGTGGAACCAGAAAGATGATACATATATATACAAAGGTCACAGTTATCTTTTTGATAAGATTATGGCTCTAAAAAACTGGACTTATGATGAAATGGAACAAGAATTTGCGAGAAGAACAAAAGTACTTGAGTATATATATAAGAAAGATATAGACGATTATAGGGATATTTGGGCTGTCATTACCAACTATTATAAAGATCCACTCGCACTTTACGATGCAATTTCTAAAGAGTTGGCGGAGGTTAGGTAAAATGACAGAGTTGCCGGAGGATGAGTTTCAAAAATTCGAAGTTCAGAGAAAAGATTTTTTTAAAATTAAGAGAACTGTTCAGAAAACTACAGGGTCATATAAAATAAAACTGCCAAAAGGATCAGTTCCACAATATATCAAGTTCAATGCCACGCAGAAAATAGCCTGGAAACTTCTGTCCAAATATATATTAACCCACAATTTTAAAAATAAAGTGAAGCTGGAAGAAGATCTATCTAAATCGCATATCTTGTTGAGACCTGAAGAATATATAGCATACAGCATATTTGTCAGCATTATTCCAGTATTACCGCTCATAGCAATCGCCATATTTTTCTCTATAATCGGAATAGTAATTTTAAGTGTATTATCCATTGTTTTAGCAGTAATAGTGCCGTTCATAGTCTATCAGCTTATTATTTCCCAGCCTGCTTCAGTTGCTAAAAAGAGAGGAAAGGATATAGATAACAAAATTTCACCTGCAATGAATTTTATCTCTGCCTTAGCTTCTGCGAATGTTACACCTGATATAATATTTAAAGAACTGGCGCGAAGAAAAGAGTATGGAGAAATCGCAAACGAGGCAGAGTGGATTACCAGAGATACCGAATTGCTGGGAAAGGATATTTTAACCTCACTAAAAGATGCATCTAAACGCTCTCCAAGCTTGAAATGGACAGAATTTTTACAGGGGGTAGTTACCACCTCCACATCTGGCGGTGCTCTAAAACCGTACTTTATTTTAAAATCGGACGAATACGAAAAAGAGCTTAGATTGCAGATGAAAAAAACTATGGAAACACTATCTTTATTTGCAGAGACCTTTGTTACAGTAGGTGTAGCATTTCCTTTGTTCTTAATAATTATCATCGCTATAATGGCTCTTATCAATCAGTCTATGGCTCCGGTTTCAGTGATGGTTCTTTATGTAATCGTATTTTTGATGTTGCCTGTTCTTATAGGTATGTTTGCGTTTTTCATACATTCCACTAGTGCCGAGGTGACCAAATAATGAAGAAAATAGAGATCTTAATTTTGACTCTCTCGATTATAGGGACTGTTGCATTGGTTTCTTTAGCATTATTGTTTTATGTGCGCTCTATAAAGATAGGACCTATAGGACCTATTGATCTCGTTGTGTATGGTATATCCGTGTTTTTATTGCCCTATGGGATTTACTTTTATTATGCTCAGCGCAGAATAAAGAAGATCGAAGATCGCCTTCCTGATTTCCTAAGAGATGTTGCAGAAGCTGGCAGGTTCGGCATGACCTTATCAGATGCTATCATGGTTGCTTCTACGGGTAGATACGGTTTATTAACTGACGAGATAAAAAAGATGGCTGGCCAGATACAGATTGGTGTTCCAGTAAATCAAGCATTAGAGTATTTTAGAGCTCGTGTAGACACACCACTGGTTAACAGGATGGTATCTATCATAATAAAAGCTAACGAGGCTGGAGGAAACGTTGCAGATGTGCTTACCATGGTTGCACATGCTGCGAAAGAGGCACAGCTTGTTGAGAAAGAAAGAGTTATAGATATGCAAACATATACATTTGTAATGATCATCGCCTTTGGAGTATTTATTGTAACAATCGTAATACTTGCCACCTCATTTTTGCCAGAAATGTTAAAAGCTGGTACTTCTCTCGCTGCGGGTCTGAAAGGTGTTCCAGTATCTGGTAGTTTCCAGGGCATTGCTTATACTTACATTCCTGTGATAGAGTTTTTGCTTGTAATCTCAGCACTGATAAGTGCTCTAGGAGATGGTATACTAGCAGGAGTGTTGAAAGATGGAAAATATGGAAGCGGATTAATTACTGCTTTTGCTCTGTTTTTTGGTGGCTATATGTTTTTCAAGATTTTGGGGTTGATTTAAATGATATCAGACAAAGAAAAAACGAAGGGATTTAATATATTTAAACCAAAACTTAATAGTAACGAACCTCACAAAATAAAGTTTCAGGAACAGAGAGAAATTGATAATATTACTATCATTCCAAAGATCACAGATAAGAATATCAGTGAGATTGAAGTCAACGTTATAGAAAAACCGTACTCTTATGTGCGAATATTATTTAATAATCAATATAATGAATATACTTACGAAATAATCGAACCTCCGCTAAGCAGCGAAGAAGAGGTAACTATCTCAAAGATCAAAGAGCATTTGATTGCACTTGTAGAATTTAAAGATTATGAAATAGACGCTGAACGCATAAAATATATCTACTCTCTCATCGAACAGACAGTTAGAGATCTTAATTTAAAACTTTCTGCTATGTCCGCTGAAAAAATAAAATATTATATTATTCGTGATTTTATTGGTTTTGGACTCATTCAGGTCCCTATGCACGATCCTAACGTTGAGGATATTTCTTGTGATGGATTAAATATCCCTATATACATATATCACAGACGTTATGGCTCAATTCGCTCAAACATAAAATTTGAACACGAGTCAGAATTAAACAGTTTTGTAATATGGATCGTCCAGAAAAGCGGGAAGCATATATCAGTGGCTAATCCAATGATAGATGCAACATTACCTGATGGTTCCAGATTGCAGACTACACTTGGAAAGCACGTGACACAGAGAGGCTCTTCATTCACAATAAGAAGGTTCAAACCCAATCCGTTTACCCCTCTGGATCTTATAAACTTTAAAACTATGTCCAGAGAGATGATGGCTTATGTATGGCTTGCTGTCGAAAACGGGATGAGCATGATCGTAGTAGGAGGTACTGCCTCTGGAAAAACTACAACCTTGAACGCGATATTATTGTTTATTCCACCACAACAAAAGATTGTAAGCATTGAAGATACCAGAGAGCTGAATTTACCTCAAGAAAACTGGATTCCCAGCCTCGTAAGAGAGGGATTTGGTGAATTTAATGTAGTATCTGGCAAAAGGGCAGGAGAAATAGATATGTTTGATCTGCTGGCAGCAGCATTAAGACAGAGACCACAATATATAATGGTTGGAGAAGTGCGAGGCGCCGAGGCATATACTGTATTTCAGGCAATGGCTACCGGTAAGACTTGCTATTCTACATTTCATGCAGAAGATGTGAAGAAAATGGTTCACAGGCTCGAAAACGATCCTATAAATCTGCCAAGGTCTCTGCTTACCTCACTGGACATTGTGCTACTTCAAGCTCAGGTAAAAGTTGGTACAAAAATGACCAGAAGAGTAAAAAATATCACTGAAATTGTTACTATTGACCCTGAAACAGGAGAACTAGTAACAAACAATGCATATACCTGGAACCCGGCAGATGATGTGTTCAGTTTTAGCGGACATAGCTATGTTTATGAAAAAATTGGAAATATCAGGAACTGGAACCCGAGGAGAATGGAAATTGAAGTAAAGCGTAGAGAACAAATTCTCACGTATATGGAAAAGATAGGAGCTAGAAACTATACAGATGTTGCAAGAATAGTTTCTGCATATTACAAGAATCCTGAAGGACTTATGGAACGTGTAAAAAGTGTAGTATCTGATTAAATATTATATTACAAAAATAAAAAAGAAAATTATTTATTTTTTTCTTCTCCAGGAATAATTCTCTTTAGTATTCTTTTCTTTACAACCTGTTCTTCTTTTTTCTCTTCCGATGGTTTAGCTGGCTCAGATGGCGGTGTTTTAGGCGGTTTTTCTGGAGGTGATTCTTCTTTCGTCTCAGCTACAAGCGATGCACCACAGACACTGCATACCTTTGCAGTCTTTGGATTTAATGAGCCACAGACTGGGCATTTGATTGTTTCTTTTTTGTTTTCTTCTTCCTGTTGCTTTAACCAGGTCTCAAAAGAGATATATTCATTTTTTGCCTGCCACCACTTTGTGAATTCTTCTGGCGTGTATTTTTCTCCGAGATCTCGTTTAGCCTCATCTTTAAATCTCTGCACATATGCATCATATTTCTGCTTCATAGCTGATAAATGCTCGTATTCCGGTTCTTCTTTTTTAATAAATAGAGCCCCACAGTTTGGACAGTATTTATCATCTACCTTGATCCATTCTCCACATTCACTGCACTTTACTTTGTCTTTTTCAAACACTACGCCGCAAACTGGACATTTCTCTGCATCTGCCTTGATTACTGCACCACAGTTTCCACATACCATAACATTTTTCTCAACTTTTTTGTATGAATAATAAGTATATCCTAAAAACGCACCAACTGCTGCTATAATAACTATAATTATAATCAAGAGCCAAGGTATTACTAATGGAGGTGATTTTACCGTAATTAAAGCAGTCTGTATATATGAGGAAGTGACGCCAGCATAACTATATTTTACTAATAATGGATAGGTACCTGTTTTTTCAGGTACAAATTTGAATGTCCCATATCCAAGATTGTTAGTTGTTAAAAACTGTGAAATGCCGGCGACTGTGGCATAGACTGTTACTCCCGGAGTGTAAACAGTGTATCCTTTTTGTGCAGATGCATTTTCATTTACTGCATACACAATAAATGACAGAGTCTGTTTTTGTACGACAGTAGCTGTGGAAAGAGAAGTTACTATCAACCTTATTTTTGGGGGAATAACTATGAAATTTAAAGTTTTAGTATTATAAATCGTAGACTTTTGCACTCCTGCATATACTATTGCCGCATTTAATGTGTGCGGTCCTATCAAGCTGGCCATGTAATTTATATATACCGATACATTGCCCCCAGCAACAAGATTTGTGGTTATATTTGAGTTATAAAGTACAGCTGAACCATCTGTAATATTTAAAAATATTGGCCCATATGCTGTAGACCCGCCAATATTATATATGTTAACAAATATATCAAAGCTTAATCCTTGCGCAATTTTTGAGATATTAGATACATAAGTGTTTGTGACCACATTAAAATATGAAATAGAGAGCATGGGTTTCTCCAGAATCGTAATATAGCCAGTAGTAACTATATAATAATATCCAGATAATTGGCTATATGTCAATAGAACTTCATAATTTAAAGTAGTTTTTGTTCTGTTGTTCATTAAATCAGGTATTTTTGAAGTGTTCAATATAAACATAATGTTATAAGTTTGTCCTGTATTAATTATAGCTGTATAATTTGTAAATGTTAAAGCAGGATAACCAATAAATAATAGAGAGATTGTTACATTATTCGCCGGGCCTTGCATTAGTGTGGTATTTACAAATATTGTATCAGTAGTGCCATTTACAATTACTGTTCTAGAAGGTATCGAATAAACAATAAAAGCAGGCACTCTTATATTATAAAATAGATAATTGTTATTATAATTTGTTTCTGTGACAGTATGTGTAGGGTTCACTATCACTTCGACTCTATAATTTTGTCCATATACAAAATAGCTAGTTATCAAGTAGCTGACCAACTTACCATTGATTACAGAGGTGGTACTATACCCTATTGTAATATTGTTTGTATAATCATAAAATTCGACGGTAATGGGAGGTGCATTGTCTATATTTGCTCCATTTAAACCGATTATGCTTGAAATATTCAGTGTCATAATATTATTAGACGCTGAAATATTTGATATTATAGAATAGTTAAAGCTTATTGGATAATAATCTAGACCATATACTAAAGTTATATTAGCTATATTATTCAATTGATTATAATCCCAATAATAATGTGCATCAATTTGTACTGTATAGCTGCCTGACATACCCGCATAAAACACCATGGTCTCGGGAAGCGTCGTATTAGCCGGTACGTTAATTACTATATTCTTCTGCATGGAGGATCCATTTGGATAATACAACTGTTCTGTTACTAAAACATTATTTGCATTATCCCATCCATTATTAAAAATATTGAATGATAATGTTGTGTTCTGATACAATAAAGTACTAGAGGCTTTGATTTGAGATACTCCTATATCTATTTTGGGATAAATTTCAATTAAAGATGAAACACTATTATCAGTGTAATTAGTCTCAAATATCGATTTGTTAGGATTCGCTGTAGCTGTGATTGTAAAATTTCCATAAACGTTCCCTGGAACTGACCAATAAACATTAGCAGTATTTATTTCTCCAACTATCATATTTACCGTTGTGTATAAATATGTTGGACTGGGTGTATTTATAAAAAATGTTACCGGTACATTATACACACTCGAACCAGTTATGTTAAACGTTGCAGAGATGGTATATTTGCTATATTGCACAAAATAGGGATTAGTATAGATAGCTATTCCCTTTATGTTAGGTATAGTAACTGTTACAGTTCGGTTTACATTATTAGATGATACTGTTAAATAGGGGAAGTATGACAGCGATGCACCGAACCTGATTAGAACTTTCGTATAGTTTGAAGTCCATACAGTAAAATTGTAATTTCCTAAATACTCTGAGTTAGGCCAATATGAAAGCTGAATAATATCAGACAACAATGGGATTGATGCTCTTCCATAATTATTGGTAATGTTACTTGGATTATAACGAAAATAGCTTGGTATATTGAGATCTAAGCTATTGACTAAACTATTCAAAGCCTGAGAATCTTCATAAGGGTTATAACTAATTATTGCATTTGAGATAGGTGTTCCATCAAAGTTTTGGACTTTTATGTTTGCATATCTGAATATATATATATTTGATGATGAATCTATAACATAAGGTGGATCAAGTTTTGTTGGAGTATTGGTAACAGACAAATTCAAAAAGTATGCGGTAGAGCTTTGATTTAGATAAATAGCATTATATAGCGTGTTACCCGTATTAGAATTATAATTGGCAGATATGAAGATATCTTTACCATATAAAATTGAATGGATTAGATTGAAATTATATTTATAGAAGCCATAAGTCAAGAGATTAGTATCAGTGCTTAAATTTAAAGTTAAACTATATATTTTTATAGTACCTGTCTTTGGTGGGGTTATTTTTATTATTAGGTTATTTATTTTATTTAAAAAATTTAAGCTTACAGGTATTGTATTAACGCCATTAAACGGAATAGATGCAGAAAACGTGCTTTTTGATCCACTTGGATAAGATGGTAACATATAGGATTGCACCGGTTCTTGAGAATTGTTTATTGCCGCAGTTATATACGATGTTCCATTGTATCCGGTAGCATTATAAACAATATTAATTGTCGCGTTTGTTAGTGTGAGGTCTGAAACATAATTGGGCAATATGCTGCTAAATTTATTAGCAATAATAGTGGCACCGTTAGTTGGTTTTATTACCAATCCTGTTGCTGGGATCGATGTACCGTTTATAGTACTAGACACACCATGAGCAAATGTAGCTATAGAACCTGCTGGATGTTCAAATAAATGTGGAAATGAGACATTTGTAAAATGAACAGTAGAGTAATAAAAATAAGGAGTAGGTCCGCTATTAACTGCATTAATATCCCCTGTAAAACCATAATTTGTCAGCAGACTCAAATTCTGATCTGATAACTTATCAAATATTGTATTACTTGCGAATACATTGACATCATTAGTAACATTAAACCAGCCTGGGTAAATAAGTTTAGAGTTATTAAAATCTAATAAAGCGTTATTATAAGCACTTAGTGTAAAATTCACATAAGGATATAGCCTGTCAGGCACTGAGGTAAGTGTGGCTTTATTTAATATCAAACTCCCATCTACAGTAAGCGTGATAGGATGTAAACTATCTTCTAAAAAGTATACAGTAGCATTTGTAACTATGAGAGCCCCTGTAGTTCCAATCACAACATTGCTATCAAATCCATACATACCATAGTTACCTGTCAGAGGATCTTTTATTGTGTCATTTATGTAAAAAGTGTTATTAATATATAAGGTATTTGTAGTTTGCGCAAGAGGATTTATTGTATAACTTTTTTGAGACGTTTGCTGAGTAGAATTCATGATAATGCTAAATCCGGATAGCACTATAACCAAGACAATAAGTAAAACCATTATCTTATGGTAATTCAAATTTATCCACCTCACCTATGATACTATTGTACATGTATAATTTATGCTATATATAATATTTTTCATACTTTTATATGTACTTAAGACTACTTTCTTTATTCAATATTTAAAAAAAATTGAATATTTCACTCGTATACTCTGATATAAAATGGATAAATTCATATACTTTCAAAAAATTACTATTAAATAAAGGTGTGTGGTTATGAAATCTTTGGTTAAAGATGCGTTAGCAAAATATTCTGCATATACTCCTACATCAAGTCAACAAACACAGGCAGCTGTGAGCCAAGATAATCAAGAAGATGCTGAGCTAATTGAAATTTTAAAAGGTTTAAAAACTAATATTAAAATCATTGGTTGTGGCGGGTCTGGATCAAATACCATCACGAGAATTACTGAAGAGGGAATAGTCGGTGCTGAACTTATAGCAGCTAATACCGATGCACAGCATTTATTAATTACAAAATCTCAAAAAAAGATATTATTGGGAAAGCGTATCACTAGAGGATTAGGTGCGGGTGCAGAACCTAGTGTTGGAGAAGAAGCTGCGAAAGAGGCAGAAGATAATATTAAAGAAGCACTGCAGGGTGCGGATATTGTATTTATAACCTCTGGATTAGGCGGTGGAACAGGAACAGGCAGTGCCCCGTATGTTGCAAAAATCGCGAAAGAACTGGGGGCTCTCACAATTGCGGTATGTACGTTACCTTTTTCAGCAGAAGGAAGGGTTAGATTAGATAATGCTTTGTGGGGTCTGGAAAAATTGAGGGACTTAGCGGATACAGTGATAACAATTCCAAATGACAAACTTCTGGCGATAGTACCTAGACTCCCATTAAACGATGCTTTTAAGCTGGCAGATACTGTCTTAATGCGAGCTATTAAAGGATTAACAGAGCTGATTACCAGACCAGGATTAGTGAACCTGGATTTCAATGATCTGAAAACAATTATGAAAAGTGGTGGCGTTGCCATGATTGGCGTTGGAGAAAGTGAGTCTCCGGGTGATGAAAGAGCGAAAGAAGCACTGGAAGATGCAATTAATTCTCCGTTGTTAGAAGTAGATATAAGCACGGCTTTAGGCATTCTTATTCATGTAACCGGTGGGCCAGAGATGACTATATCTGAGGCACAGCAGATTGTTGAAAACGTACATACGCGAGTAGGTGACAAAGCGAGAATCATATGGGGAGCAGCAATCAACCCTGATTTTGAAGGAAAAATATCAGTCATGATTGTAGCTACGGGTGTAAAATCAAAGCAGATTTTGGGGAAAATGACTGAATCAGAACTAAAAGCAGCGTATGGAGTGGATGTAGTCAAATAATTTTTATAATTAACGAGATGATATGCTATGTGGACCGGTACACTAGAAAAAATAGATAGTTTTAGATGGAAAATTCCTCAAACTTACAAAAAAGGGATGAGAGTACCAGGCATAATTTTTGCTTCTGATTCTCTTATAGAGCAGATTAAAAAAGATCAGGCTCCTGAACAGGTAGCAAATGTAGCAACGTTGCCGGGTATTATAAGAGCATCCTATGCTATGCCGGATATACACTGGGGTTATGGATTTCCGATCGGGGGAGTTGCAGCATTTGATTATGAAACGGGTATAATCTCACCTGGTGGGGTAGGATACGATATAAACTGTGGAGTGAACATGCTAAGGACCAACCTGAATTTAGATACTATCAGATTAAACATTAAAGATATAGTAAATACTATTTTTAAAGAAGTACCTTCAGGAGTAGGTTCTGAGGGAAAATTGAAATTAAACAAATCAAAATTAGATGATATTTTGCATTCAGGATCGCATTGGGCCGTGTCTAATGGCTATGGTTGGGAAAAAGATCTAGGATCCACAGAAGCATCTGGAAAGTTGCCTGATACAGATACCTCAAAAGTATCTGACAAAGCTAAAGATCGCGGATTTTCACAGATTGGAACGTTAGGAGCTGGAAATCATTTTGTGGAAGTACAAGTTGTAGACAAGATTTTTTTACCCGATATCGCCAGAAAAATGGGCATTGACAGAGAAGGGCAGGTTACTGTGATGATTCATACTGGATCCAGAGGATTAGGGCACCAGGTTGCTACAGATTATATTAAGGTAATGGAACAGGCTGCTTATAAATACAAAATAGAGTTGCCAGACAAACAATTAGCTTGCGCTCCGATTCATAGTGCTGAGGCAAATAACTATTTTAAAGCAATGAACTCAGCTGCAAATTTTGGATTTGCAAATAGGCAAATGATCGTGCACTGGATCCGCAACTCTTTTTCTAACGTTTTAAAAAGAACACCGGAAGAGCTGGAAATGGAACTGATCTATGGTGTAGCACATAACATTGCAAAGGTTGAAGAGTATGTGATAGATGGCACTAGAAAAAAAGTGGTTGTGCATCGTAAGGGTGCTACGAGATCTTTCAACAAAAACAATGATGAGCTACCTGAAAAATACAAGGAAATCGGGCAACCTGTTCTGATTCCTGGAGACATGGGAAGAGCATCATATTTGTTGGTGGGCACTGATATTGCTATGTCTGAGACTTTTGGCTCTACATGCCATGGTGCAGGAAGAGCAATGTCTAGAACGGAATCACTGCGCAGATTTAAAGGTGAATCAGTGAAAAAAGTGCTATATGATAAAGGGATATATGTGAAATCAGCAACCTCTGACGGCGCTGCTGAAGAAGCACCAGAATCTTATAAAAATGTGGACGATGTTGTAAATGCTGTTGCAGGAGCTGGAATCAGCAATATTGTTGCCAGAATGAGACCTATAGGTGTAGTAAAAGGTTAGTGTATAAATAGATACAGATCATCAAATAGAAATGCTAGTATGAAACCTATTAGCATGAATACTACAAATGGAATTTGCGGCTGAACCCAGACCTTTTCTATGTTTCTTACCCTGAATTTTTCAAGTTCCGAGTTTTCAGCGCTTTCATCAGGTGTCAGAGATAGATAATGTGTTCCACCATCATCAATTCTCTCTAACAGCCAGACATGTTTCTTTTTAAAATCTCCTATTTTCAATTTGTATCCTAAAAACATTTCTGGAAACCCAATGTCTCTCTTTGAAACATTGAAAAAAAACAGATATAACACATACAAAACTGCTGTAACTGCAGCGTTCATTAACACTTCTATAGCAAATGGGAAAGTTACCTGAGCGATATTTCTGTTTATGGACGGTAGTGAATAAATTGTAAATAATGCGGGATAATACGGAACAAGTATTGCAATACTCATAAGGGCTTTTGCATCAGCCTTACCTTTTAGTATCTTTTTAATATAAAATAGCTTTGCTACAAGTATTATCAAAATTATCAAGAATACCGAAAATGTGCTCAAATTAAATGAAAGAGATAACAGCATGATCGATAAAACGAATCCAATTCCATTTATTAAGATCCTCACATTTTTGCTGAGCTCTACATACCACTCAAAAAACAGGAGTAGGATAACAGGAATAAAATATAGTGCAAAACTGTTATCAAATACAAATATCAGCTGATAAGAGAGTATTGAGATGCCAGCAATAGCCATTAAAACCCAAAGTATTGAAGATACCAGCCTACTTTTATAATCCTGATAGGCTGCAATCAGTAATATTATTGCACCGATGATGAATCTGATCACGCTTATTGAATCTGACATGCTGGTTTTTATAATTGCTATACCTATATATAATTGCTTCTGTTTTCTTTATTCAATCTTTTTTATATTTTACTGTAAGATCTATACTCCAAAATTATCAAGCGTAATCCTTAAGACTCTTTCAGTTTGCTTGTACACGTTTGAGATGTAACATTGCTTTGCCATCCGATGCGCATTCTTTCCTATCTCACTTCTTTCTTGTTCCTCTTTATATACTTTTAGAATGATATTAGCAAGTTCTATGTACTCCCCCGGATTAAATTTAAAACCGTTAACGCCATCGGTAATGAGTTCAGACACACCCGCACCTCTGCTCACTATGGTTACATTTTCATATATCCATGCTTCTACGACACTTAACCCGAACCCCTCAATTTTTGATGGTAAAACAAACAGATCTGCGCGTTCATATGCTTTAGAAAGAACACTATCTGGCAGATATCCTGTAAATATAATCCTATCTTCAATGCTCAGTTTTTTCACAAGTTCTTTCAGATATTGTTTATGTAACTCTCCTTTGCTGGATCCCAATCCATTAGAGCTGCTCGTAAAGCTACCGTTGCCAACGAGCATCAACTTGATGTTAGGTATAGATTTTTTTAATCTTGCTACCGCCTTTATCAAAATGTCCTGAGATTTCATAGGATCCATTCTTGCAACATTCAGTACCAAAAAATCATCTTCTTTTATTCCGTAAGTTTCACCAAAGCTTACTGCGGCTTTCTTTGATTCTCTGCCCCATTTTTCTGGATCTATGTTTGGATAAATCTGATATGCTATGCCTCTATACCCTGCTCTTATTAATCCTTCTAGATCTCTTTTTGTGCTTACTATTATTGAATCAAATCCCTCTAAACCATTAACTATGAATTTTCGAATCTGAAAAGTAAAGTTTTCTGGAATGAATGGTATATGCCACCTTAATACTGCAGGTTTGGCAGGCCCGATCATCGAACCTACCATCAGCTGTTGAAAATCATGAATCATCAGTAAATCTATGTTTTCTTTCATTTCCAACACACCCTTTGCAACAAGCCAATTATAATTTAAAAACCCAAGATACTCTTCTCTATCGAATTCTTCATGCTTAAATCCGTGGATATTGTTCCATAAAATCTCTTTAAAATTGGTATATGCCTTAAGCATTTTTGGCTGCTGGCTTATGTTATATAATTCGAAATTGTCTCTAACAATTATCTTATATGGAGCTTTTGGATTTAAGGCAAACCAGTACACTTTAGTAGCAAACTTGCTATCCTGCATTTTTCTAATTAGATTATTGACCATTATACTTACCCCGCCAATCGTATAATTATATGCTTTCTTGTCAAGGTCAGATAATTTAATTATATGCTCTTTTTCTGCGTTTTCGTTAAACTTTATCAGCGGAGTCTGCGAAACTATCCCGATATTCATTTGTTTTCACCCCTTTCATATATTATGATGTTCAGAAATTCTAAAACGCCCTCAGATGCTTCTTTGTGTATGCATAGATCTGAAATATCTTTTAATTCCTTAACTGAATTTTCTATGCTTACTCTATATCTAACTGCATTGAACATTTCGACATCGTTTTCTCCATCACCTATTGCTAAACTGTAGTTTTCTTGTATGTTCAGAAGTTTCAGAATTTTTTGAACCGCAGAACCTTTATTTATTCCATTTGGCAGTATCATGACACTTCCGATATTTTTAATGTATTCAACATTATTAAATTTTTCAAATAACTGCCGATGTCTATTAAAATCCTGTAAAGATATTGAAAATATTACTTCGCCGGCAGTATATTTTATGCCTTGTCCGATCAACAGCTCTTTTATCTCATCATTTTTTTCTGCATAATATTTATATTTCTTGTTTTTTGCATATACCAGCGCACCATTTTCAAAAGCAATGGCATCAAACCAGTCTTTTAATGAAGAAATGCTATCCCATTCTCTGCCTGTAACTAAAGCAACTTTAACACCACTTTCTCTCAGTTTTGTAATTGGTGCTACTATTCTTTTATCAAAATTCAAGCTTGAATCTGTAACTGTCCTGTCATAATCTAAAACTATTAAGTTAAGCTTATTAAACTCAATTTCTGCCATCTTATTTAATCCACTTTAAGATAGATTCAGATGCTTCTTTTGAAGGAGCTAGCATAGGATTGCGATATCCTCCATTAACTTTAAATTTATTGTAAAATGCAGAATAGTAGCCTGCCGGGAAATTTGAGCTCGCAAGAACATCCATAATATTGTTTATTTTTTCTATCTGCAATATTCTGGCTTTATCAATATCCCCATCGCGATAATGTTCATAGAGATCCACAATGTATTTTATGAAATTAGTAGTGCCGCACACGCCTCCATCAGCTCCAAGAGTGAGAGAGATTAACATTAGGTCATCTTGACCCTGAAACACTGAAAAATTAGAATCTTTAAACCGCATTAATTTTGAAAAATAGCGCATATCTCCAGAGCTGTCTTTTATCCCGGAAATCTGAGAAAAATTAGTTTTTAAATATTCAATAGTTTTCAATTCCACAGTACTTCCAGTAAATTGTGGAATATTGTAGATCATAAAATCAATATCCACTTTTTCTAATACTTTTTCAAAATGATTAATTATCCAGCTTTGATCTGATTTTATGTAGTAAGATGGCATTAGCACTACTGCATCTGCACCAACATCCTTGGCATGCCTGGCAAGTTCAATTGCACTATCCGTGTCCACAGCACCTATTCCTTCAAATATTTTCAAATTCTCTGAATTTTTTAAAACCTGCTCTAGCATTTTTTTTCTCTCATCAATGCTGAGAAAAGGAAACAGTCCAGTAGAACTTGATGGAAATATTCCTGATACGCCAATAGATTTAAGAAAATCTACTAAGATATCTATACTGCTATAATCAACTTCTCCAGTCTTTTTGAATGGAGTAATCATCGGGGTTACAATTCCATTATATTTCATACTGTTACAATATACTTCATCCTTTTTATAAGTTACTGTTCCAATCTATTCTTTAGTATCTTGTTGATTTGATAAGCAGCGCTTATGACCCCTAGATGCGTTAAAGCCTGCGGATAATTACCGATTAGTTCACCAGTCTTGATGTCCAGTTCCTCTGAAAAAAGTGCGAGATGGTTCGCTTTCTCAAGAACCGCCTCAAACACGCTTTTAGCCTTTTCTATTTCGCCAAGTAATATTAAATCCAAAGTATACCAGAATGAAAGCAGCAAAAATAGATTATCCTTTCCTTTCAGTCCATCATCATTGTTGTATCTCCTAAAAAATGAATTTTCATACATTAAATCTTTTTCTATCTTCTTAATCGTGTTTTTTATTCTTTTATCGCTTGCTGGCAGAAAACCGAGAATTGGTAACCTTAATAATGCTCCATCCACATCGTTGCTACCATAAAACTGCACAAATGAATCGATAGATTCATTGTATCCTCTTAATAATATATCCTCTTTTATTTTTTTTGCGGTATTTTCCCATCTTTCATAGGGTGCAGAATATTGTAGCTCTTTCCCGATTTCTATGGCTCTTTCAAAGCCTACCCATGCCATCACTTTTGAATAAACATAATGCTCTTTTCTGGTCCTGAACTCCCATATTGAAGAATCTGGAAGATGCCACTTTTCAGTTAGTTCAGCTAACAACCCGATTATAAAATCCCATAAATATGCATTTACCAGCCCCCCTATTTTATGAAAATGATAAATAGCATTTATAATTGCACCATATTGGTCAAGCTGTAATTGTTTATATGCTCTATTTCCAAACCTGACCGGTTTTGATCCCATGTATCCTTCATATTCTGTTATTTCCACCTCGTCCATATTTTTGTAATTGTTAATTGAATAAATTGTCCTGAGTGATTTTTGGCCGTTTACTTTATCAATAAAATCATACAAAAACTTGGTCGCTTCTGTCTTATATCCAAGCAAAGAAAGAGATTCTATTACATATGATGAATCACGAATCCACATAAACCTATAATCCCAATTTCTCTCTCCGCCAATTGATTCTGGTAAGCTAGATGTTGGAGCCGCAACAATCATCCCTGTAGGCTCGAAAAATAATGCTTTTAAAACGAGCGCAGATCTCGCTATATATTTGCTGTAAAGACCATTGTAGGTACCCTGATTAACCCATTTTTTCCAGTAAAGCATCGTTTCTTCTAACCTGTCATACGATTTATAATCTTTCAACTTATGAAGATTTTTCTCACCATAGACCATCACTATCCATTTTGCATCGTTCTTACTCATTTTCAGGGTTTTTGACACCATCAACTCAGATTCTTCAAAGTTAATGTCAGAGACTATTCCTGCATTTTCATTACCGGACTTAAAAAGATAACCGTTCTCATTTTTTATCAGTAGTGGTTTATTACGACCATAGTTGAATACAGGCTTGAATTTGATCTCTATTTCTGTATCGGAGGAAGGGGATTCAATTAATCTGTGAACCTCAGGGAAATAAATTGTAGAATACTCTGAAGCAGGCATAAAATCTATAAGTTTTAATACTAACCGCTTATTTTTTATGAATTCAGTGGCTAAGATGTTTGTATATCCTTCATAATACTGGTACACTGATAGTCTATCGGTATCTGCAGGCTTGATTGAAAAATAGCCACCTTTGTCCTTGTCTAATATAGAGCTAAACAGTGGGAGAGAGTTAAAGTTCGGAAAGCATGCCCAGTCAATTGTTCCATTGAGACTAACCAGTGCCGCAGTCCTATTATTTGCTATCATGCCGTGGTTACCTATTTTTGTATAGCCTTTCACTGCTATATCCTTAAAATTTATTATGCCATTTCCAAACATATTAATTCATCATACATAGATTGGGACTTCATATTTATTTTTATTCAATTTTTATGAAAATATACTTATATTATGAACGTTTCTGTTCTCATTATGAACTTCAAAAAAATAATTGAACTTAGTCATACTATTGAAAATAATATGCCCTATTATCCTGGAGACCCAGAACCAAAAATAGAAATCTATAAATCAATATCTAAAGATGGTGTGAATATTAAAAAACTACAGATGGGAACTCATACAGGCACACATGTAGACGCACCCGCTCATTTTCTGGAAAACGGAAAGCATGTCAATGAGCTTGACCTCTTGTCATATTCTGGTGAAGGTATTGTCATAAACGTTGCTGGTAAAAAAGAGATTGGAGAAGAAGATATTAATGACTCTGTAAAAGACAAGATTGCACTTTTTTATACTGGCACTAGTGAATTGTGGAAACTAAACTGGAAAATGCAAGAATTTTCATATTTTAATGTTGATGCAGTCAGAAAACTTGCAAATTATAAGGTAAAAGCAGTAGGCATTGATTCTCCAAGCGTTGAATCACCTCTTTCCAGCGATGGAATAGTTCATAAAACACTATTATCCAATAATATTCTGATCATAGAAAACATATCAAATAACATTAAAGAGCTTTTTAACAAAAAATTTTACGTGCTCTGTTTACCACTGCTTGTAAAGGATGGAGACGGAGCTCCTGCAAGAGTTATTGGAGTGATTGAATGAAAGCTATTATAGTATATCCTGGCAAAGAGGGGGTCTACGTTAAAGATTTACCTGATAACCAGACAGAAAAAGATAAAGTAGTAGTGAAAACACTGTATAATGGCATATGTGGTACTGATAGAGGAATCGTCACTGACAAAATTAAATTTGCTAGAGCTCCTGTCAATTCAGAGTATCTAATACTAGGACACGAAGCTCTGGGAGTTGTAAAAGATCCGGGGTCAAGTAAAATTCTAAAGAGAGGTGACCTGGTTGTTCCGATTGTGAGAAGAGGGTGTGGTAAATGCTCTAACTGCCTTAATGGCAGGCAGGATTTTTGTGAGACTGGAGAATTTACAGAGGCAGGGATACGTGGATTGCACGGATTTATGAGAGAAGAATTCACTGATGATGAGACAAACCTTGTAAAAGTTCCAGATTATATCAGAGATACCGCTGTTTTAATTGAACCGCTTACGAATATGATCAAAGCAGTTGATGAGATCCAAGCCCTGCAAAAACGTACCATTTGGAACTGTAAAGATTACACCTACCACTGCCGAAACGCAGCGGTTATAGGTACTGGCGCAACGGGATTGTTAACCGCTCTGCTATTCAAAACCATTGGATTTAATGTATCTGTTATAAACAGGAGAGAGGCAACCGAGCGAGAAATGAATTTTCTGGACCGGATTGAAGTAGAGTATGTTGACTCTGAAAAATACCTTGAAACTTTACCAGATTTGGATGTATTGCTGGACACTAGTGGAGTCCCTTCCGCAGTGTTTCCCCTGCTTAACAAATTGAAAAAAAACAGTGCTGTCACATTTTTTGGCACTACCAGCGGCACTTCATACCCTATCTCGGGAGAGATGATCACATATATTGTTGAAAATAATATACTTTTATTTGGCAGTGTAAATGCCATAAAAACTCATTTTGAAGACGCTGCAAAATATATAGAGCTCTGGAACACAAAGTATGGATCTCTGCTCAATACTCTTATCACTGATAGATTCAAGCCTGAAAATTCATTAGCTGCAATAGCTAAAAAACAAGAAGGAGAAATAAAAACAGTTATAGATTGGACTTATTGACCCAAGTTCCATTTACGACCCATACGGGTTCTTCTGGATTGAAGTATTCCTGGCCTTTAACACTGTACTTTTCTATTATTTTCTCGTTTATCTCCACTCCGATTCCAGGTCTGGATGGCAGAGAAAAATGCCCGTTTTCTAGAGGTGTGCTGTTAAATATCAGATCTCTTTTCCACTGTGGAAAAACATCATAGAATGATTCTTGTACTAAGAATAGAGGTATTGACGCATCCATCTGCAATGTTACGGCGTTTTGCACAGGCCCGAAAGCATTGTGAAACGCCATTTCTATGCCAAATGCTTCAGCCATGCCCACTATCTTCCTCGCTTCTGTTACCCCGCCAGAGTTAGTGATGTCCAACTGCAAAAAATCCACCACGTTCTCTTTCATATATTGCAGTGCCTGAACCTTATTTATTATTCTTTCTCCGAGTGCAACTTTCAAAGACGTGGCTTTCCTGTATTTTTTCAGGCCTTCAAGATCTTCAGGATGAACAGGCTCTTCTGCAAACAGAATATTCAGAGCTTCCAGTTTTTTTGCAATCATTATTGCTGAATTAACATTGAATCTGCCATGATGTTCAATCAACAGCTCTATTTTATCGCCAACAGCCTCTCTGACTGCTTTCACCCTAGCTTCTGCCTCTGTCAAGCCCTTCTCATCAATGTAGTCAAAGTAAGATCCAAAAGGATCAAATTTCAATGCAGTATATCCTTTAGATATCCATTCTTTCGCTTTTGCAGCAAATTGATCTGGTGTTACACAGTTGTCATACCAGCCGTTTGCATAAGCTCTGATCCTGTTTCTGTATTCTCCGCCGAGTATCTTATATACTGGCGTTTTTAGTATTTTGCCTATTATGTCCCAGCTTGCAATATCCACTGCACTTAATGCAGTAGTGGATTCAAAAGATTGTGCATTGTAAAAATCGTGTTTGTACCATTCTCTCCTGTTCTTCTCGACGTTGAATGGATCTTTTCCGATATATACTCTCGATATCTCTTTAATGGACTCTATCACTGGCAACACTCTCAAAGTTGGAACTGCTTCACCATATCCAACATACCCATCATCTGTTGTAATCTTTACAAGTATCATTGTAGAAGCCCATGTAGCACTACCTTTTTCCTGACCTAATTCATAAATATCTATATTTTTAATTTTTGTCATGATAGCTCATGTACTTTTTATCATATTTAAATATTTATCATATGTTATTTTTAATCTATGCCAGTGTTCCTCCTGAAATCTTCAAGTATTGCCATATATGTTAAAAATGCATAGTATGGTGACTTGTAAGGATTAAAATATTCATGTACAATCTGATCAGGAGAAGTTCCTGTAGACATATAATAGAGTAGATCTGAAGTCTGCAGATGTCTCCATATCTGCTTATTGTTACTGCTTTTCAATTTTTGAAGCTCTTTAAATGCTTCTTTCTGCATATCGTTCCCTAGCCATGGAGATACATCTCTATTCACATCTGCCCAAGAAATTGCCTCTGAAACTTTTATCATCTCTCTTCTTTCAAAAGATTGTGCTGCTTCGTTTATCGTGAGCATTTTAATTCCTCTGTTTTTAAATTCTATTGGCAGGTATTTAAGAAACTCAAATATACCAGTATCTGAAACCTGATGCTCTCCAAAAGTTTCATAGTCCATAAACAGATTTGCCATGTCTCCTGGGGCACTGTCTATCCATCTTGCGTACTTATCCGCTGTAAGAGGATACTCAGGCCAGTTCCATGTTGAGAACCTGAAAGATATGTCATCGCTCAGCCGATAGTTTCTTAAAAACAAGTTTAAGTTTGATACGGATCTGTAAATATAGTTTGGATTATGCGCGGATATCAACGAATCTGTGCCTTCTGCAATTATATTGGCATAGCCCATGGAAGATACATATCTTGAAATATCGTCATTATAAAGCAATTCTGTATTTCTAAAAGTCTTTGGTTTTATCTTGAAAAGTTTCCATATCATCTCTTCTTGTTCCTTTACCTGTGCCATAAACTCATCTCGATCCCATAAAGATGCAAGACTGTGGTAATATGTTTCACTTAACAGTTCTCCAAGCCCTGTTTTAAAATATTCTTTGAAAGTTTCTATAACTTCCGGCTCATATTCAATTGCCTGCTCTAAAAAAGTTCCAGACAGGGAGAAACTGGCTTTTATACCATGTTCTATAAACAATCTAGTGGTCGGTATATAACATTTTTTTGCCGCTCTCATAAAAATATCTCTGTTTTTCTCTTCCCAAAAATAGTCATGATTGATGCCGATCTCCTTCATTCTGTAGATTCTCAGCCTCCTGGGCTGGTGTACTTCAAAATAAAACACCACGTTTTTCATAAAGATAGATACACCTCCATTGTTTTTATTGCTGCTTTTTCCCAAGTAAACTTCTTTGCCTCCATCTGCCCCATCGAGCCTAAAGTGCTTCTAAGGCTTCTGTACTTTATTGCTCCTATTATATACTCTGCAATGAGATCTGTATCCCAAAAATCTGCCTTAAGTATATTTTTCAATACTTCTCCTACGCCTGTAGTTTTGCTTATTATAGCAGGTGTCCCTGAACTCATGGCCTCAAGAACAGTTATGCCAAATGGCTCTGAAACGGCAGGCAAGATGAATAAGTCACTATTTCGATAATATTGCATCGCTTTATTAAATTCTACAAAGCCAGTAAATATCATATTTTTATTAATGAAAAGCGTTTTTGATAGAGCTTTCATTTCCTCTAATTGCTCTCCAGTTCCAGCCATTATGAATTTTACATCATGAATCTTATCAATAACTTTTTTAGCGGCTTCTACGAAGAATATGGGGCCTTTTTGCATAGTGACCCTGCCAAAATATAATACATATCCCGATAAATCATAGTTTTTTGGCGGAATTGAAGAGAAATGTTTGCCCAATCCATTGTATATTGTGGTGATTTTAGAATCTGGAATATCATAAGTATCTGTTATTATTTTTTTAGTATAATCTGACACTGCAATTATATGATCCGCTTTTTTTAGCCCTTGCTCCTCTATGTCCATTATTGCCCTTTGCGGATAAAAGTTTCCTGACCTGTCTATTTCAGTGCTGTGAACAGTCACCACGAGAGGTATGCCATATTTTTCTTTAAGCTCTATGCCCGCTTTAAACGTGATCCAGTCATGGCAGTGAATTACCGCTGTATTTTTAGGATTAAAAGCTTTCACAACTTTCTGATTATACTCTTCAACCGCTTCGTAAAAGTTTGTAATAATAGGTTCATAACCACTTTTAAATCCCTGCGATGTCAGAGGGATAGTTTTTACAGAAAACGGATAAACAGGATATAATCTTGCCATATTTGGGATATATATCTCTACTTCCGCAAACTTGCTTATTATGCTGAACAGGTTAATTGTATGTATTCCAAGTCCACCTGAAAATGCTGGTGGTAGTTCCCATCCTATAACCGTGATTTTCATAGTTTATCTCTTTAAGTCTTCATAATATGCCCTTATCAACTCACCATAACTCCAAGCCTGAATAATGCATCCTCGTGGCTTATGTGGCTCATCACCATCAAATAGCTCTGGTATTTTCGACAATGAATACAGCTCTTTGAAATATTCTAAGAGCTCAGTAGGATTAGTGCCTGCATTTACTGATGCAGTGATATATGGCCCTGCAAGCCACGGCCATATTGATCCATTATGATATGCAGAATCTCTATGGTACTGATCTCCTTCATAGGTACCTATGTATCGTTTATCATCCTGAATAAGAGTTCTCAACCCTAAAGGAGTTAATAATTTAGATTTTACCAGTTCCAAATATTTTGAAAAGTTATCCAGAACTGGATAAGGCAGTGAAAATGCAAATATGAAGTTTGGGCGGATGCTATAGTCATCAGGCTCTGCCACATCCAGAATGATGTCATCTTTTACAAATTTAGCTTTAAACTTTTCCCTGACTTCTGGGATCAGGAGATCGAGATATTGTGGATATTCAACTTTCTGCTTTTTAGCCATAAACCTGACAATTTCCAGAGCGTTATACCATAGTGCATTAATTTCTACAGGATAGCCAACTCTGGGAGTAATTATCATATCCCCTATGCTGGCATCCATCCATGTTAACTGTGGTTTTTTAACTTTTATCAGAGAATCTATCATCTCAAAATAAGCGTTACCTTTCCTGTAGCTTTCAATTATTTCAAGGATCTTAGGATACACCAATTTTATAATGCTCAGGTCCTGTGTATATTTATAATACTTATACACTGCATATATGTACCATAATGATGAGTCTGCAGTGCTGTAATTATCAGGTTCAGATATAGTTTTTGGTGTCAATCCATTTTTTATCCTTTGTGTGTAATTTAATAATATCTCCTTAGCCAGCTGATACCTTTTAGGGATCAGCACAAGCCCTGGCAATGATATAAACGTGTCCCTAGCCCAAGGTGTAAACCAGTAATATCCTGCAATTATGTTATCTCTTGTCAAAAAATATGTTGAATTTCTAACTATTTTTCTAATATTTTCATTTTTAAGGCGAATGGAAGATAGAGACGATAAATATCTCTTTTCAACTTCTTCAAATGTGTAATCTGGAGCTTCATCCGTGTAAATGGAAACTGTCACTGTATCTTCGATATTTTCCAGTTCTATGTACCCTGGTAAATACAGGTCATCTTCGTAATTGCAGCCACGCTCTCTATCTCTAATATACTGAAAATTGTAGTACCACAGCTTATCTTCTTTAAAGCTTCCAATTTTGGCAATTTTCAAAAACAGGTTGTCTGAAAAAAATTTGTAAGCAAGCTGTTCTTCTGCAAATTCAATTTTTCTGTCATCTCGTTTCATTGTGTTGTGATAATTTCTGAACGCTAACAGAGGAAATAACCTGAAATATTTTGGTAGTTTGCCTGTAACTTTGTATTTTATCATTACTATATCTTTTTCTGGGTCTATTATTATCTTTTTTACAAGTTTGGTGTCTTCTAAATCATAATAAAAAGTGGGAATTGGTGCAGGCTCAAAATTCTGAAGATATTTATAGCCCTCAGGATAAATCACGTCCGGATAGTAATTGGTATCCAGATTTATCTTCTTATTTTCAAATTCCAGCTCTTCAAATAACTTTGATAATAGCACATATCTGTCAAACTGTGCGTTCATATTTTTAACATACAAGCCATGATAGGTACGGAGATTTGAAAACGATGCTGAGGAAGAGGCATAACTTCCATTTCTGTTGCTTATTAACCATTCTTCATCATAGTTCATATTACTGATTTAGCATAATGTAATTAATAAATCTTTGTTTTATTGATTATAAAAATAGGCTGTTTATCAAAAGCTTTAAATTTAAGAATACAGATACTATTTTATGGTAAGGTACTTGCCTATTGGAAATGGCAGAGTTTTAGTAAGCTTTGATAAAGATTATAGAATTGTAGATTTTTACTATGCTCATGACCAGTCTGATAATCATGCTGTGGGCCACCCTTTCAGGTTCGGTGTATCCATCAATGATCATTTTAGATGGATTGACCACTCTCTCATTACTTCCATGGATTATCTGGATGATACGATGATAGGTAATGTAAAGTATCAGATTGACCAGTTAAAATTTGAGAACCTGGATTTTGTGGATATATACCAGAATATTTATGTCAGAAAGGTTAACATCTTTAATCAAAGCAATGCACCTCAAGAAATAAAGTTCTTTTTCCATCATGATTTCTACATATATGGAAATGATATAGGTGACACTGCATTTTACTATCCTGAATTGAACTCAGTGATCCACTATAAAGGTAGCAGATATTTTTTAGCAGCTACACTGGACGATCTTAACAATACCAATGATCAGTATGCAATAGGCATCAAGGCTTTTAGGGGATTTGAAGGCACATGGAAAGATGCTGAAGATAGCAAGCTATCGTTTAATCCTGTAGCTATAGGATCCGTAGATTCAGTGATAAGTAATACGATAATCATACAGCCAGGAGAAACGAGAACATTCTATTATTTTTTAATATGTGGCGAAAATATGGACGAGATCATAAAAGATAAGAGCAATCTCAGCATTGATCAGTTGAGAGAAATGTATAGAAGAACAAATAATTACTGGGAGGTTTGGAGCGCAAAAAAGAAGATTGCTGTTAACTCTGACATTGCGTCTCTATTTAAAAAATCGCAGTTTATAATCAGAACGCATATAAATAATAAGGGCGGAATTATGGCTTCGTCAGATAGTGACATACTTAAAGACAGTAGGGATGGATATTACTATGTCTGGCCCAGAGATGCAGCCTTGGCAGCATATGCGCTTACTAAAACGTTGCATTTCAGCGCCTCAAGAAGATTCTTTGATTTTGCTTTAGGAACTGTATCGAAAGATGGGTATTTTTATCATAAATACACTGCAGACGGAAAAATAGCGAGCAGCTGGATTCCAAGAATCATTAACAATGAACCCATCATACCGATTCAGGAAGATGAAACTGCACTGGTGATATGGGCATTATGGCAATACTATTTGCAATCTCTGGATATAGAATATTTCTTTCCGTTTTATGATGCTCTGATAAAAAAAAGTGCTGATTTTTTAGTAAAGTTCACAGATGAAAACGGGCTGCCAAAGAGCTCTTATGATCTATGGGAGGAAAGGTACGGGGTGCATACTTTTACTGTGGCCACTACTTATGCTGGATTAAAAGCTGCAGCTAATTTTGCGAGAACTTTTGGAGATTTCGAGCTTGTTGAAAAATACAATGCTGCGGCTAAAAAGATGTCTGAATCTTTCGAAAAATATTTTTATTCTGAGGAGAAAGGGTACTATGCAAGAGCGCTTATTAACAATGTTCCAGATTTCACTGTAGATTCTCAGAATATGGCCTTATTTCTTTTTGATATGAAAGATGTCAAAGACACGAGAATGCAGTCAAATATGAACATAATATTACAGAAATTATGGGTAAAAAATGTAGGTGGCCTTGCAAGATATGAAAATGATACGTATCAGAAAACGAAAGAAGATTCTCATATTCCTGGAAATCCATGGATTATTACAACTTTATGGGCTGCAAGATATTTTATAAGAATGAAAGAGATAGATAAAGCAGTAGAACTAATAAGATGGGTACTGAATCACAAGCAGAACTCTGGGGTCTTATCAGAACAGATCAATCCATATGATAATACAGTATTATCAGTATCTCCTTTGATCTGGAGCCATGCTGAATTTATACTTACGGTTTTAGAGTATACTGAAGCAAAATGAAATTTTGATTATCATTTCTAATATTTTTTCAAGAACAAATTTAAGTATGAGAACTATTATAATATAATTATGAAAATGTTTATAAATGGAGAATGGGTTTTGTCAGAAACCGGGGAGTCTATAAAAAAAATAAATCCCAGCACAGGCGAGGTATTAGGCACTTTTCCTGCAGGCTCAAAAAAAGATGTAGATGCTGCTATAGACGCTGCTGAAGAAAGTTTTTATAAATGGTCAGATTTGACTTCTGTCGACCGATCTAAAATATTATATTCTGTTCATCGCTTGATTTCTGCTGAAAGAGAGGAACTGAAAGAGCTATTAGTTGCTGAAAATGGCAAGATTCTCAGAGAAGCAGAAGATGAGGTTAATGGAGTATTAGATCAGATCCAGTATTATGCAGAATTTGCAAGAAAGTTAAATGGATACGTGGTAGAAGGAGAGAACAGCAGGCGCAAGATTTTTCAATATAAAGTTCCGTACGGAGTGGTTGTAGCCCTTACTCCATGGAATTTTCCAGCAGCGATGGTGGTCAGGAAACTGGCACCTGCACTGCTCACTGGAAATACTGTTGTCTTGAAGCCGAGCAGTGATACTCCGTTTACTGCAGAATGGCTCGTAAAGAAATTTGAAGAGGCTGGCATTCCAAGAGGTGTCATCAATCTTGTAACTGGAAAAGGCAGTGAAATTGGAGATTATATAGTATCACATCAAAAAGTTGCATTGGTTACAATGACCGGTTCTACAGCTACCGGTCAGAGAATTATGCAGAACGCCTCAAAAAACATGGCAAAACTCATTCTGGAACTTGGCGGCAAAGCTCCGTTTATAGTATGGAAAGATGCAGACATAAAAAACGCTTTGAAAACCTTAATATGGGCCAAATTTCTTAATGCCGGGCAATCCTGCATAGCTGCAGAAAGACTTTACGTTCATGAGGAAATATATGATTCTTTCATGAATAAATTCAAAAATATAGTAAAGAAGCTCAGGATCGGGGATCCGAGAGTTTCAGATGTGGGGCCACTGATAAATGATTCTGCTCTTAAAACTACTCAAAACTTTGTAGAAAAAGCAAAAGAGGATGGTTTAAACATCCTGACAGGTGGCAAAAAACCAGATTTAAAAGGCAAATTCAAATATGGCTTTTTCTTCGAGCCAACAATAATAGAAAACGTTGCACAGAATTCTCCACTGTTTCAGGAAGAGATTTTTGGCCCTGTTATAGGCTCAGCCAGAGTTTCAAACATTCAAGAAACCTTAAAAAAAGCTAACGACTCTAAATATGGGCTTGCTTCTTATCTATTTACAAAAGACCCTGATTTCATATTTACAGCTGCTGAAAAAGTAAGGTTTGGAGAGTTGTATGTGAACATGCCTGGTCCAGAAGCTTCACAGGGATACCATACTGGATTCAGGATGACCGGGCAGGCAGGAGAAGGGAGCAGACAGGGTATTGAAGAGTATTTGAAACTGAAAAATGTGTATGTAGATTATTCAGGCTCAGAGCTCAAAATAAATACGATAAGAGACGATGTTTTCAACTGATCATTTAGTTATAATCCCAGTATAGCCGTCAATGAAAACTGTATCTTTTTCTTTAATTTTTTTAAGCATTTTAGTATTATACACACCCGTTATTCCTAGCTTTTCAATCTCATCCATAATTTTGTGATTAACAGGCTTGGTAAATATTATACCTTTAAAATTCTTAAAATGTTCTTGAATCTTGTCAATTTCATAGTCTAAAAAAAGTATGTCTCCAGTTTTTTTATTTGTTGAAACTAAACCTCTTACAGATTTTCCAGAAGGATAGCCACGCCCTAAAAACTCGCCTGCAGTTATGATCATTACGTCATTAGTTCCTCCAAATTTAAAATATGGTGCTCCGGAGGTTACTACCAATCTTGATCCTCTTTTTATTCCGTACATTCGTTCTAACTCTGCAATATATTCAGAGCTCTCAAGATTCTGCTTATCTGACACTAACAGTGGTTTTATGCCTCTCAACAAATTTATTCTTCTTGCCAAACCCTGATCAGAAATAACAGAATAAATAGGCACTCCCGGTCTGACCGCCGAAATCATTCTGGCGGTGTTTCCAGATCTGGTAAACGCGACTATCCCGTCTGCTTCAATTTCTTCAGCTATTACTTTTGACGCTTTACTTATAGAATATGCAACACGATTTCCCAGAAATTCTGCAGGTTCATTAAAATTTAATGTTTTTGTCTCTACAAAATTTAATATTTTTTTGAGATATAATACTGCCTGCTCTGGAAACTTTCCTATTGCTGTTTCTTCAGACAGCATTACTGCATCAGCATTATCGAGTATAGCATTGGTAATATCCGAAACTTCAGCCCTTGTAGGAGAGCTCGCATTAACCATCGATTCAAGCATTTGTGTTGCCACTATTGTAGGCACCCCATATTTGTGTGATTCATTAATTATCTTTTTCTGAATCAATCCGATCTCTTCCAGTGGCAGCTCAACACCCAGGTCTCCTCTTGCCACCATTATAAAATCTGAAACTTTCACAATGTCGTTAAGATTTCTTAACCCACTTTTTGTCTCTATCTTTGAAATTATAGCTTGATCGCCATGATTCTCCATTACTATTTTTTGAAGTTCTTCTACATTCTCTCTTTTCTGGACAAATGACAAAGCAAAAAAGTCTACGTTTGCTTTTATGCTTTCTTTTAAGAACATTTCATCCTTATTTGTAATTACACCTAGATCCAGATACTTTCCTGGCACATTTACCCTGCTTTTATCTCTGATCGTTCCACTATCCAGAGCTTTTACGATAATACCATTATTGCTTTTTGACACTACCTGAAACCTGAATTTTCCATCACTCATAAGTATATTGTCTCCGGCATCAAGGGTCTCAAGTATATTTGGGAAATTGATCTGGATAGATTCTCCTTTTTTTGTTTTATTGGATAGTTCATACGTGGCCCCAGACCTGATCAAAAACTCATCTGTATCAACTGTTCTCAGCTCTGGCCCTTTTAAATCAACCATCACTCCCACGAACGTATTAAGCTCTCTATTAAGTTTTTCTACCCTGTTTTTAATTTTTGTTATATATCCTTTTTCTGCATGTGCCGTATTTATTCTTACTGCTGACAATCCGTTAACAAATAATTTTTTCAAGATTATTTCTTCATCGCAAGCTGGTCCAACAGTAACTACAATTTTTGTATCGCTCATGTCAAAATCTATTATCTTTATAATACTTAATCTTTTCTTATCCTCCCCTGAAAATTATAATAGTGAGATTCACTATGATACACAAAAATAAAATGTTAAAATCTTTTTTTGCAATTTTCTGGAAAACTTAAATAATTATGTATCTTATATAGTTCTGGTGAGCATTATTGATAACAGTCAAAAACAGAACTGAGATTCTGGATCATGGCAATAAAGAACTCAGAAGCAAGGTTTTGGATATAATAGAGGCTAGCATTAATTCTGTAATACCTGAAAATCTAATAAAAAAATATGTTTCTCTTTTTGATGGCACAATAAAAATCGGAAATCTCAAAATGAGGGAGATTAAGAGAGTTATTATAATAGGCGCGGGAAAAGCTACTTATAATATGGCTTATGCTTTAGAGCAGATACTGGGAGATAGGATAGACAAGGGGGCAATCAATGTTCCTTATGGAGATTATGCAAAATTATCAAAAATCGATATTTTTCAGGCGTCTCATCCGGTTCTGGACAACAACAGTTTAAAAGGCACAGCTAAGATTCTAGATCTTTTAAAGGATCTCAATAGTGATGATCTGGTAATATGCCTCATTTCCGGTGGTGCATCTTCGCTTTTAGAACTGTTGCCTGAGAATATTTCGCTTACAGATCTCCAGCAATTAAACACTATTTTACTGGACAGCGGTGCAGACATAATGGAATTTAATACTGTGAGAAAACATGTATCACTTGTCAAAGGCGGTAAATTAGCAGAGCTTATCCAACCTGCAAAATGTGTATCTTTGATCCTTTCAGATGTACCAAGCAATGATCCTGCAATGATAGGATCAGGACCTACTGTTTTTGATAATACTACAAATGCAGATGCATATAATATCCTTAAAAAATATGGACTTATAGAGAAAGTTCCTGAGGCGATAACGAACTATCTTAAAAAAACAAAAATTTCAAAATTAAAAAATGGCAAAACATTGAATATTTTAATAGGTACAAATTACACTGCCTGCAAAACTGCAGCGGTAACTGCAAAAAAAATGGGGTATAAAGCGTTGATACTATCAACCAGCATGGAAGGAGAGAGCAGAGAACTTGGTGCGATGATCGCAAACATTGCAAACGAATGTAAACAGAAACATATTCCTTTAAAGCCACCATGCGCATTGATCATTGGCGGAGAAACGACTGTAAACATTGGCAAAGAAAAAGGTATTGGTGGCAGAAATCTAGAGTTTGTGCTTGGAGCATTATTAAAATTGGTCCATGATCCTGGGATAGTGATCGCCTCAGTAGGGACTGATGGAATAGATGGAACTTCAAGATTTGCTGGAAGCATAGGAGATGAAAGCACTATTAAAAATGCGATCGAGATTGGTTTGAATCCAGAAAAGTTTTTGACCACGCATGATACTTCCTCTTTTTTTGAGCAGTTGAAAGATGCTATATACACAGGTAAAACAAACACGAATGTGAGCGATCTGAGGATTATAATGATAACTTAGATGATAATCTAAAAAATATAATATATCAAGTATGTATTACATTCATCTATGTTTTTAAAACTTGAGGCTGTTCGTACGTCTGGAGAGTTGATAGACACTGCTTTTAAGAAAGCAAAGAGCATTAGCATTGCTTATCATCCAGACAAGGCTACAAAAACTAGAAACTGGGACATTAGCAAAGTAAAGGTAATAGAGGACAGTTTAGTAAAAACCCTAAAAAAGTACCTTAGCAGCTTTCCTGAAACAGAGGATTTAAATATATTTCATCTGTCTTTATTAGATACACTGGTAGGTACCGACCAATACAAGATCTCTTTAAGTTCGCTCAACTGGGCTAAAAACAAGGTTGTTGAATTAAGTACCAAAACTGTGAAAGAGCTAGAGAAGACAAGAGACCTGCCAAAGATGAAAAGTATCATGAACCAGTATTTTGGGAGGGTTGGATCAGTAATAAAGGGAATAGATAAAGACCTTAATTTTTTAAAAAATGCGAGAGACAAGTTTAGAGAGATTCCGGACCTAAATCTGGATATGTTTACAGTAGTGGTAGCAGGATATCCAAATGTTGGGAAGTCTGAGCTAGTTTCCAAGATTTCATCAGCCAAGCCAGAGATAGCGACATATCCATTTACAACGAAAGGCATACTTGTCGGATATTTAAATTTCAAAAGATTTAAAGTTCAGATAATAGACACACCAGGTTTGCTAGACCGGCCTGTTGAAGATAGTAACGTTATGGAAAAGCAGGCAATTTTAGCTTTAAGGCATCTTGCAGATCTGGTATTATTTTTAATGGATCCTTCTGAAACTTGTGGTTATACGATGGAAAAGCAGTTATTGTTACTTTCAAGCATAAAATCTAATTTAGAGATCAGCATAATACCGATAGAGAATAAAGCAGATCTGGTAGAAACAGAGAGCAAAAACATAAAAATCTCTGCAAAAACAGGTTATAAGCTAGATAAACTGATAGCATTGATCGAGGAGAAAGCTTTGGAGAGTGAAAAATATGAATAATGACATAATATTAAAATTAGCGTTGTTAAATGCTATTGAGCACAATGGAAAGGCTAGTTTTAATGCACTTTTAGGACACATCATAGCCTCAGAGCCAGCTATAAAAAAAGAGATGCGAGAGTGGGCTCCAATAATAACCGAGATAATAGAGAAAGTAAATGCGCTTTCTATTTCTGAGCAAAGAGATAAGTTAGAGGCAATTGCGCCAGAATTATTGATAAAAAAGAAAATTGTTGAGCATAGAACACTTGAAAATTTGCCAAATGTCACAGGACCGGTCAGAATGAGATTGGCACCATCACCTTCTGGGCCTCTTCACATTGGGCATTCGAGAATGGCAATCTTAAATGATGAATATGTAAAGAGATATGGTGGAAAATTAACTTTGAGATTAGAAGATACAAATCCACATAATATAGAAAAAGAAGCTTACCAGATGATTCAGGATGATCTAACCTGGTTGCAGGTAAAATATGATGAAGTGGTTATACAGTCTGCGAGATTTGATAAATATTATGAGTTTGCCAGAAAATTGTTAGAGATGAACAAAGCATACATTACGCTTTGCAAAGAGAAAGAGTGGCGCGCACTAAAGATTTCAAAAAAAGCATGCCCAGATCGAGATTTAGAGCCAGAACTGCAATTAGAGCGCTGGGACAAAATGCTAGCGGGAGACTATGAAAATGGTGAGGCGGTATTTGTAGTTAAAACAGATCTTGAACATCCCAACCCTGCTATAAGAGACTGGGCAGCGTTAAGGATTATCAAGCATGCAAATCACCCACTGCTGAAAAACAGGTATATTGTATACCCTCTCATGAACTTTTCAGTTGCGGTAGATGACTATCTTTTGAATCTCACGCATGTGTTGAGGGGCAAAGATCATTTAAATAACACTTACAGGCAATTGTATATATTTCGATATTTTGATTGGCCGGTACCAGAGTATATACATTACGGCAAAGTAAGAATTAAAGACACTTTCTTAAAAACTTCGCTTATAAAAAAAGGAATAAAAGAAAAGCAGTTTCGAGGCTGGGACGATCCGAGGTTAGGCACTTTAAAAGCTATTGCAACCCGAGGCATAGATCCAAATTCAATACGCAGGTACTGGATCGATGTGGGCATTAAAGATGTAGATATTGAATTTTCATGGGAAAACCTTTACGCATATGATCGGGATATTATTGAAAAAGATGCGAGAAGATTATTTTATGTATGGAACCCTGTGCAGATCACTGTCAAACACGAAGGAGTTCTGAGATCTATAGCGCCATATCACCCAAGCAGAAAAGAGCTTGGAAACAGAGAGTACAGCTTTGCTGACGATTTTAAACTGTATTTAACGAGCGATGACTGGAACGCTATTGAGCCTGGCAAAATTTTCAGGCTCAAGGATTTATGCAATGTTACAAAGCTTGATGCCAACCATGCAGAATATTCGGGCAATGATCTATCTATTATCAGAAAAAGTGCAAAAATTGTGCACTGGGTTCCTGAAAACTCAGAAAAATGCAAAGTTTACATGCCTGACGGCACAGTTCTTGATGGATTATTAGAACCTTTAGCAAGCACCTGCATTAACTCAGTAGTGCAGTTTGAAAGGTTTGGATTTGTAAATCTAAAAAAAGAGAGAAAGTATAGTGCTTATTTTGCACATAGATAGAAATATTATGCTTTTTCAGAAGAGGTTAATGGTACATAAGAAGGAAACTTTTTTAACAATATTACGTCTCCTACCGATTTTACCCATCTATAAGGTACAAGAACTGGCACTCCATCTTCTACCAGTAATGGATTTGTCTTGCTCACATATAATCCTGCGACACTCTGAATATCCACGTCCATAGATACATCTTCAATAGTTCCCAGTAAATATCCTTTATCTGTATAAATTTCCAATCCCACAAGTTCAGTAACTTCAGTCATCATAGGTATCCCTTTATGGAGGGTATTTGATTACTATTATTTAAAAATTTTGAAATATTTCGGCTTTTTCAAAAATATTCTGGAAAAATTAAATAATAAGATTTTGCTTATAAGGTCTGTGACCAAATAATGATTAAAGATCTCATAAACATTGCTAATGAAGCACGCAGTGCAACTCTGGAGTTTTTAGAAAAAAACTATGAGCATTCTGGGGATATTGTAAAAATGGGTGCAGACGGAACGCCAACTTCCAGAATAGACCTTGTGGCAGAACAGGAAGTATTTAAGTATGTTCAAGAAAAAAATTTGCCTATTAATATATTAAGTGAAGAGTATGGATATCTAGATAGAGGGTATGCTGAGACACTGGTCGTAGATCCTGTGGATGGAACCTACAATGCTGAACATAATATTCCTTATTTTTCTATATCTATGGCAATAGCCAAAAATGATCTCATATCTGCGACAGAAGCAGTAGTAATGAATATAGTTACTGGAAAATCATACTGGGCAGAAAAGGGAAAAGGTGCTTATTTTGAAAAAAGAAAACTTAGTGTTAAGAAAAACAACGGAGAACTGTTATTTGTTGCAAACATAGGAAATCAGGTATCTGAAGAGATATACAACATAATAAAATATGGCAGAAGAGTAAGAGCCATGGGTTGTTCCTCGCTTGAGATGATAATGGTAGCAGAAGGGACTGCAGATATGTTTATATATGATAACTATCCTTATCAGATTCTGAGAATAATAGATATTGCCGCAAGCTCATTGATAGTGAGAGAATCTGGTGGAGAAGTATTTGATGGAATGGGTAATATAATGAACATGAACTTTGACCTGAAAGAGCGAAAAAATGCCATAGCGGTTTCAAACACAACATTTATAGATAAATTTGAGATATTTAAAAACAGGGCCAGGTGATCTGATGAAATTTGTAATAGTAGGCAAACCAGAGTTCGAAAAAAGTGTAGAGGTGGTAAAAGAAGTATATGATTATTTAAAGAGTCGGGCAGATGTTACACTAGAATTACATACTGCAAAAAAATTAAAATTGGATGGAATTCCTCTAGAAAAGATAGATACAGATATAATCATCACTGTAGGGGGTGATGGTACCGTACTAAGAACTCTGCAAAATGCGAAGGGTAAAATTTTTTCGATCAATGTTGGAAAAGTTGGATTTTTGACTGAAACCATACCTGTAGATCTAGAACGATGCATGGATCGCTTGCTATCTGGAAATTATACGATTGATTCAAGAACTAAGATAAAAGTAATGCTAAATGACAAAAGGCTATTAGATTGCACTAATGAGGTAGTATTACATACAGTGGACATAGCCAAGATAAGATCTTATGCAATTTACGTAAATGATGAGCTTGCAGAAGATTTGAGAGCAGATGGAATTATCATAGCTACTCCTACAGGGTCTACATCATATGCATTAAGTGCTGGAGGCCCTATTGTAGACCCGCGGCTGGACGCGTTTGAAATAACACATATTGCCCCATTTAAGCTGGGTGCGAGATCGCATATTGTGCCCAGCAACGCGGTTATTGATGTACATTTGCTGGACATGAACAAAAATAGTCTGCTTGTATTGGATGGCCAGCAACAGATTGTTGTGTCTGATAAAGATAAGATCCGGTTAACTGTATCTGAAAACCGAGCAGAATTCATAAGGTTTTCCAGGGATTATTTTAGAAAATTTAGAGAGAAAATGATCTGAGTATGTTTAAAATAAAAAAAGATGTGATGAGGCTGATATGCGAGGCTTCAAAAGACACATATCCAAATGAGTTTGCGGCATTTTTGAGAATGAAATACGATATTGTATATGAAATTGTTATGTTGCCGGGTACTATATCAAGCTCTAGAAGCGCTATGTATCAGCTGCATATGAAACCTATCGATTTCACGATTGTAGGTACTGTACATTCGCATCCGTCCGGTGTGACACTTCCTTCTGAAGCAGATTTAAACCTGTTTTCCAAAACTGGAAAGTTGCATATAATTGTAGGTTATCCATATGATATCACAAATTTCAGTGCCTATGACAGAAATGGAAACAGAATAGAGGTTGAGCTGATATGATCGAGATCATTGACGGAAATAAACTAAATTCCAGATTTCATGATATCGCAGTATTAATAGATGTTTTTAGAGCTACCTCAAGTATACTAGTCATGTTAAAAAAAGGAGTCTCTTACATAGTTCCTGCAGCAACTGTGGAAGAGGCATATGCGCTTTCCCAAAAATATAAAAATGCAATTTTAGCAGGGGAGAAAGATGGTATTAAGGTGCCTGAGTTTGAGTTTGGAAATTCGCCAGTAGAGTATAATGCTCATGACCTTAAAGATAAGATTATAATATTTGTATCTACCAATGGCACAAGAGTACTGCAAAATATCAGGGCTGAAAAAGTGTATTTTGCCTCTTTTTTAAATGCCTATGCTGTTTCTCAAAAACTTAAAAATGAAAGTGATGTTGCGTTAATTGCTGCAAATAGAAAAGATCTCTATTCTGTTGAAGACTTTAAGTGTGCAGAATATATTGTATCTTTAATCAATAAAGATAATGTAGACTATGACCAGATCAAAAATGATATTCTGAGCTCTGAAAGTGCAGATCGGCTAAGAGAACTTGATGCGGAAGAGGACATGCTGTTTTGTTTGAAAAACAACATCATTGATTTTGTGCCTATATATAAAGGAGGGGTGATATATAAAAATGAGTGAAGATTTAGAGTTACATAACGCCGAGCAGATTTACAGATCCAATCTACAGAAAAGAGATCGGCTTTTTGAGAAATCAGAATTCATAAAAAAAGAGATCGAAGAGTTTTATACAAAGAAAGATGAATTATTTGAGAAATTCGATGAACTTATAAAACAAAAAGATGAAGTTTATGCAAATCTTAATCTGCACAAGAGCAGAAGAGATCTTTTTAACAGAAAGGTAAAGGATCAAATTCAGTCAAACAGGAAAAATAGTAGCCTCGATAATAACTTTGAAACATTAAAAAAAGAGTATGAAAAATTAGAGCTAGAGCTTCAAACCAGTTATCATTCTGTTTCAGAAGAAAACAGGATCATTGAGCAGATAAGAGCGCTGAGTAAAATGCTGGATTCTACTGTTCCTGAACAAAACATTGAAATACCTGAAAAAATGGATATTGAAGAGCTTAAGAAAAGTGCTGATGAAGAGCACAAGATCGTGCTTGCAAGTATTGAGAACATAAAAGAGTTAAACAAAAAAATAGATGTTGTAAAATTGCAGATTGAGGGCATCAATGATATGTTGGCCAGAAAAAAAGAAGAATTTAACATTATACGCGATAAGATAGACAAATTAAGTTTAGAAATTAAGAATATGAGGGATAAGATAATAGAACTGAAAGGAGATACAAATAGTGATAATTACAGCATAAAAGATAATCCAGAAGAGATTGAAGAAAAATATGATGATGCTCTCGAAATTTTAAAATCTAAAAAAAAGATAGAGTTCTAATAAGATAATAAATAAGATCAACAGCACAATGGAAATATACACTATTTTCTTATCTGAGCCAAATACAATGGGAAATGGCCCAACCAATACAAACCCTCCAAATTTAGACTTTACCCTGTTTTTACTATTATCAAATTCCATGCTTTCATAAGGAACTGAAATAAATAAAATAATAATTCCGAGAAAAATAAGTATAAAGCTCAGTGCCGCCAGCGCCCCGGTGCCCCACAGCACAGGAAAGATCAAAAAGATACCAAAGTTAACTGCGCCTGATGCTATTGCAATAAAAAGAATCACTATACCTAAAACCAGTAACAACAATCCAAGATATCTAGATACTATTTTCATTGGCTCAGCTTTGCTCCACAATTCCTGCAGAATTTATCATCAGGCTTTACCTCTTTCTGACATACAGGACAAAGATATTGAAACACAATCTTAGCGCCACAGTTCCAGCAAAATTTATCGTTTTCGTTTATGATGCTTCCACATTCTGGGCACCTTAATATCTCTGCATCGTCTATTGCCGCAGGTGCTTTTTCATTTTCTAAAATTTTGTCTGCTTTAACTGAATATTTTAGTGCTTCTGTATAGTTCTGATCCATAAAATCTTTTTTGGCAATTTCCAGCATTTGCAATGCTGCATTTTTAGTATTTTGATCTTCAACATTGCCAATTTTGCTTTCGACCATATTTATAGAAAATTTTGCAGACAGATAGTTTTCTGGAAATTTCTTTTTAAGCTCATATGTTGGAGAAAGAACTTCTTTCTGCTCCACTTTGATTTCTGCCACTTTTTTTATTTCTTCCTCTACCTGTGGACTTACCTGCTGGCTTTTAGCATGTTCTACATTTTCAGCATTTAATCTGCTTATGAGCCTGCGAGCTTCACTGCATAATCCTATAACCTTAGAGTAACTCTTATTCGAATATTCAGATCTGGCTTCGTCAAGTATACTCTCAATTGAAGCTACATCATAGCCCCGTTCTTTCATGATATTATTGAGGCTTTCAGTCGATTTTAGTAAATTGTAAGCTCTATCTTCAATATTTGTATCTTCTGAAAGCTCTCTTTTCTTAATCTTCCTAATAATCATTATTGCTTCATAAGATATTATGGGGACCGCAATTAATATCGCAACTATCAATATTATCAGATATTCTGTATTCATACTATACTTTACATTATTATCAACTTAATTAATAAATGTTTTGTGGTAATTACCTCTATGAAAGTTAAGAGCTTAATTGTTATTTTGTATTTCATATTCAAAACCTTTTTATTAATATGCTTTTCTATACTAAGCGATCTTTCTGCCTAAAACAGATAATGTTAAATATCAATTATATTATACATTTCTTAAAATGGAAACGGTAGATATTACAGATCTAGACCCTCAAAAAAAATTCGAGATAAAGCTGCATATCTCTCTCATAAACTATGCAGAGAGAATAATTCCAGAGTACAAAGAGAAGAAAGATGATCTGAACGGATACATAACAGAGCAGGTTTCTAAGATCAAGATGCTATTAAACATACGCTCTGAAAATTTTAAGATTTCAGAAAATGATAAGATAATATTCAAAAAATAAAAAAAGGAAAAAAGTGTTTATCCAGACAATTCAGGTTCTTTCTGTTCTTCTATTATAGCCGTCATATCGAGTGTTTTATATGTAGATCTTAAGCCAATTATATACACTATCACAAAGACTACTATCATCAATAGCGTATCATATGGAAATGCTAGTAACGGTGTTGCGGTTGGATACATCTCAAATGCATATCCGAAAGCTCCAAAGTACGAAACGAGATAAGATCCAAATATAAGTACCAATAGCCAGTATGATGATTTGAACATGATCTTATCTTCTGCTTTTACTTTACTCTGCGTAATTAATGTTGTGCTTACTATAAGAATCATTTGTATGAGCCAGACTATTATAAAATATTCAGTATTGGCGGATAGAGATATTGATGATGATGGATATAATACATAGATGTATGCAAATATTTCAGTTATTATTGCTATAATTAACCCTATTGTTCCCACTCCATAGCTGTATGCTTTTGATAATCCCAGTTTTGCAGAACCGTACAAGAAATAGAACAGAGGTATACCGACAAATATCGTGGAGAATACGAGAGTTAAAGTTCTTATTCCAGACCAGTAAACTATCAATGCAGCTCCAATAAATGCAATAGGAGCTATTATAGATGCACCTTTCAGATGATATGGCCTTTTCAGTTCTGGAGAGTGTTTTCTAAACGCATATAAAGCTAGTGGGCCAATTACATAGGTAAGCACGGTTGCACTGGTTATAAATCCGACGAAAAGGTACCATGATGGAAACGGCAACAAAAACAGCATTCCCACAAACAATGATAGTAATAAAGCGAAGAGAGGTATTCTGTATTTATTGGTTACTCTCAGAAATAGTTTTGGAAATATTCCGTCTGCTGCTATACCGTAAGCAACTCTCTGTGCATTTCCTTCATATATCCAGCCTGTTCCGGACGGAGAGATCCAAGCATCGATTAGCAGGAAATAAGAAAATGCGACGATTCCTGCAATACCACTGTATTTTAATTCCGTAAAGAACGGGGCAGAGCCCAGTGCATTAGCTGGTCCTATTGTAGTCCATGCTCCTAGCGCTACGCCTCCAGCGCTCCATCTAATAGCGCCGATAAACACGATCTGCAGTGCAGTATATAAAACAATTGCGGCTACAACTGAGTAAACTGTTGCTCTCGGGATATCTCTCTTAGGATTTTTAGCTTCACCACCAAATTCCAGTGCCTGCCTGAATCCCAAATATGAAAATAATATGCCTGCAGCAGGTATTGCAAAGAAAATGCTTGATATTCCAGTTGGGAAGAAGCCATTGTATGCTGTAAAGTTAGAGCCGTTAAATAGAAACAGCAATAGTATAAATGTCAATGATGGTATGATGAATTTCCACCATGTAGCAACAGTGTTAAATTTTCCTAAAAATCTGATCCCGAAATAATTCAGGAAGAAGAACCCGATCAAGAGCAATATTGCATATAGAATTCCGTAACTGGTCAGAACCGATACTCCGGCAACTGTATGAAATATGTTTGGAATATATGTAGATGCGTAAGTTAACGTTGCTTCTGCTTCAACCGGGGGTACGCTTGCAGCACCTAAAAAATAACCCCAGCTCATTATGTATCCTGTATATCCACCTAATGCAAGATGAGGATATCTTACTATTGCACCGCTTTTTGGAACTGCGCTGGAAATTTCTGCAAAGGTCAAAGCTATGAACAAAACTATTACTCCGCCGATAATCCAAGACAGTATTGCGCCAGGACCTGCTAATGATGCCCCTGCAGCAACACCAAGAAG